>JAGVBT010000093.1 GCA_020059605.1 Deltaproteobacteria bacterium | reverse complement strand
CTTAGGTGAAGCCTGGCCATTCCATTAAAACATCCGATTAACCGCCATTCGAAGCCTTGGAGAGCGGTTTACCCATGGCCGGTTATGCAACTGCAAGGTCTATCTATCAATATATCATAATATCATAAACCTCTCGGTTTTCTTAGCATATAGGTGTATCCTACCCGTCCCATTCGGCAATGTCAATTTCTGCTTGAATCGGCATCCGTGTCGGCGAGTAGCGGTTAAGATCTTTTCTTTTGCAACATGAAGTTGAATTTGTTTTGATTTATTCCTTGTCCCGGGAATAGACATTTGGGATTTGGTTTCATATAATTCAGGAACAGACCATGAAGCTCCTCCTCATTCAGCCTCCTCTCCGGGATTTTTACCGGACGTCCATCCGGACGCAGCCGATTGGTCTGGCTTACCTGGCTTCATCCCTCCAATCCAATGGCTATGAGGTGGAGATCCTCGACGGTCAGACTGAAAAGAAAAAATCCATCCCCATGCCGCCTGAGCTTTCTTACCTCAAGAAATTTTATCCCTTTTATGATCAAAGTCCTTTTAAACTCTATACAGGTTTTTACCATTTCGGAATGGGATGGGGAGATATACGAAAGGAGATTGAAAAATCCGGGGCCGATGTTTTTGGTGTCTCGTCTTCTTTCACACCTTATCATGGTGAAGCTCTGGAGGTGGCCCGGATCATCAAGGAGTGGGATGAGAAGAAAATCGTGGTGATGGGAGGCTCTCATGTGAGTTGTGATCCGGAAGGGGTTTTGAAAAGCCCTTTTGTGGATTATGCCATCCTGGGGGAAGGAGAGTATCGTCTCTCATTTCTTATCCATCGCTTAAAGAATGGGAAACAGGATGAGATTGGCCTGATCGATGGCATCGGATTCAAGCAAAATGGGGAGATCTGCATTAACCGCCTCCGTAGTTTTATTCCTGACATCGACTCCATCCCGCTTCCCGAGAGGAATCTCCTCAACCCGGATCGATATCGGATCAACAAGAAGAGATCAACGATGATCATTACGAGCAGGGGTTGCCCTCATGGGTGCGCCTACTGTTCAGCCCACCTCGTGATGGGATCTTCCTACAGAGTTCGGAGCCCGGAAAACATCCTCAGGGAAATGGTGGAATGCTATAAAAAATATGGGATCAAGGCTTTTGATATTGAGGATGATAATTTCACCTTTGATCTTGAACGGGCAAAACGGTTGATGGAGCTTATCATCGAGACCTTTGGAGAAAGGAAGATTGAACTTTCTGCCATGAATGGCATCTCTTTTGCGTCCCTGGATGGTGAGCTTTTATCATTGATGAAAAAAGCAGGTTTCCATACCCTGAACCTTTCTTTTGTCAGCACAGACCTGTCCACCAAGAAGAGGATGAAAAGACCTCAACCCGTAACCGAGTTTGACCCTATCCTGAAGGAAGCAAAAAAGGTTGGGTTGAATGTGGTTGCCTACGCCATCCTGGGAATGCCCGGTCAAACCATTGAGGAGATGGTCGGTACCCTGGTCTATTTGATGGGGAAGAGGATCCTCATCGGCCCGAGCGTCTATTATCCCACTCCTGGAACGCCTCTTTTCAAGAGGTGCAAAGAGGACGGTGTGTTGCCATCCAATATCTCTCAATGGCGCTCCAGCGCTTTTCCCATCGAGACAAAGGAGTTTGATCGCATCGATCTCGCCACTCTTCTCCGATTGGCAAGGATGATTAATTTTACCAAAGGGAAAATCGACAAAGGAGAGTTGGAAGAAGGGATGACCTGGAGTGAGTTATTGCAGGAATTCAAAGATACATCGGAGGTTAAGGATGGCATTTCTGCATGGATTGATTTACTCCGGATACTTTTCGAGGAGAGATCTTTCTCCAGCTTGAGAATAAATTCGGAGAGGGAATTTTCAATTCAAAAGGAAGTGACGTCGAAGATGGTTTTGGACTATTTTTTTGAAAGGGCCTGGGGAAAACCTGTTTTGAGGAGCCGGAATGATTGAAAAGAAAAGACGGGTGTTATAGGATAAACCAGGTAGGAGAATCATGAGATGAAAGCAATGGTGCTCAGAGAGATTTCGCCCATTGAACAGGGATCCCTGAAGATGGAAGACTTCCCCGATCCTGTTCCCGGTTCGGGAGAAATTCTTGTCAAGGTTTCCACCTGCGGGGTTTGCCATACGGAACTGGATGAGATTGAGGGAAGACTTCAGCCGGAGTTTCCGATTGTGTTAGGCCACCAGGTGATTGGAAGGGTGGTTGGCCTGGGGCCGGAAGCAAAGCGATTCGGATCAGGGAACCGGGTCGGCATTGCCTGGATCTATTCGGCCTGTGGAACATGCGATTTTTGTCAGAGAGGGGATGAAAACCTGTGCTCGGACTTTAAAGGCACGGGATATCATGCCCACGGGGGTTATGCTCAATATGCGGTGATTCATGAGAACTACGCCTATTCGATTCCCGAAAGATTCTCTGATGCTCAGGCGGCCCCGCTTCTCTGCGCAGGCGCCATCGGGTACCGGGATTTAATGCTTTCGGGCATTAAAAAAGGCCAGATCCTGGGGCTTTTCGGATTCGGGGCTTCCGCCCATATCGTCATTCAGGTAGCAAAATATTGGGGGTGCGAAGTTTTTGTTTTTACAAGAAGCGGAGCGCACCGGGAGTTGGCAAAAAAATTGGGGGCTTGCTGGGCAGGTGGACCTGAGGATCAACCCCCGAAAAAACTCCATTGTGCCATTGATTTTACACCGGTTGGAGAGACGGTCCCGAACGCCTTGAGGGTTTTGGAGAAAGGGGGCAGGCTGGTATTGGCAGTGATTCGGAAAAGAAATCCCATACCACCTCTTGACTACGCCCGACACCTCTGGAATGAAAAGGAGATCAAGAGCGTTGCCAACATCACCAGGAGGGATGCCCGGGATTTTCTCTCGCTGGCCGCTGAGATTCCCATTATTCCGGAAGTCCAGGAATTTAAGTTGGAAGAGGCAAATCAAGCCCTTCTCCTTTTAAAGCAGGGGAAAATTCAAGGGTCGGGAGTGTTAAGGGTGGCTGATTAGTCAAACAATAAATCTCTAACCCCCCCCTTCATCCCCCCTTAGACTAAGGGGGGAATAGAGGGGGGTTACGTACTTTCATGGTTTGCAGGTGCCCCCGGCATGGGGCCTTTGTTGAGAAAGGATTGATGATGACTTCGATCTACCTGGTTCGGCACGGGCAGACTGCGTGGAATAAGGAGGAGATCTTCCGGGGGAGAACCGATGTCCCTCTGGATGAAATCGGTTTGAAACAGGCAGAATTGGCAGGAGAGTTTTTTAAAGATATGAAGATCGAGGGAATCTACTCCAGCCCTCTCTCCCGGGCCTTACAGACAGCAGAAAGGATTACGCAGTCTCATCATCTGCAAATTCAATCCTTAGGGGGGCTCATCGATATGAGTTTTGGAAACTGGGAAGGGCGCCCCCATCAGGAAGTTAGGGAAATGGATCGGGAACGTTACCGGCAATGGCGAGATGAGCCGCATCTGGCCAGGCTTCCGGGTGGGGAAAGCCTCGATGATGTCCGGGGTCGGGCCATGGGCGCCCTCGAAGAGGTCATTCAAAAACATCCCCAAGGCATCGTCGTTCTTGTTTCGCACCGGGTCGTCAACAAAGTGCTCATCTGCGGCATCCTGGGGATAGACCACTCCCATTTCTGGCAGATCGGGCAGGATACGACTGCAATCAATTTGATCCAATATAAAAGAGGAAGATACAGCCTTTGGTTAATGAACGAAACTTGCCACCTGAAGGCCTTGAAAGAAGAGAAGGTAAAAGTGGATTTTTGACCCTTCAAGATGATTCCAATTTCAAAAATTCTTTGATCCTATCTTTAATCTCATCCCTCACCCTTCGAAATACTACCAACCTCTCTTCAATGGTTCCAAGGGCGGCGGCAGGGTCTTCAAAGGACCAATCGATCCGTCTTCCCTGGCCCGGGAAAATCGGACAGGACCTGGCCGCATGGTCACAGAGGGTGATGATAAAATCAAACTCTTCCTGGCGGAATTCATCCATCGATTTGGAGGTCTGGCCGGAGATATCGATTCCGATCTCCTCCATGGCGCGGATGGCCAGGGGATGGACATAGGATGGAAAGACGCCCGCACTTCTTACTTTCCATCTCCCTTGGCTCAAATGATTCAGGAACCCCTCGGCCATCTGGCTCCTGGCGGAATTACCGGTACAGAGAAAGAGGACTTTTTTAAAGCCCGGCATTATTTTCTCCTTTTTGAAGAAATTTTTGGTTGATAGATGGCTTCGATGGCGCTCTTCATTCCCCCCCGGACATTAAATTCACCGGTAACAACGGCCCGGACAGGTTTGGAGGCGCTTACAAAATCCCTGAGAATCCGGTTGACCGCATTTTCATAGAAGATCCCCAGGTTTCGATAAGCCAGAATATAGATCTTCAGGGATTTTAGTTCCACACACCATTGGTCAGGGATATATCGGATGGTGATCGTCCCGAAATCGGGGAGCCCCGATTTCGGACAGACCGAGGTGTATTCCGGAATGGAAATGGTAATCTCGTAGTTTTTAAATTGGTTCTCAAAACATTCAATCTTGGGTAGCGGGGTGTTGATGCCCGCCCGGGCATGGTCTTCCATATATCGACGCATAGACTCTCCTTTTAAAATCATCATAATAAAAAAGAGGCTCAAAATCAACAGACATCAAAGACACTGGGCTCGCCCATTCCGACTCTGGGCGCCATTGAAAATTTGAAAGGAGGGAGTGATAATTAATACAAATGCAATATTCATTTTTACAACCAACTTGATCACCCCCTCACCCTTCCCCTCTTCCTTTCGGAGGGGAAGGGTGAGGGGGTAATTACAAAGAATTTAATGCGTTTGTAGTAATAAAACATTTTTGATGACGGAGGTGGAAGATGTCTTTCAAACGGATGGGACGAAGAGGGTTTATGAAAACCATGTCCTCGGCCATTATTGGAATAGGGACCTCCGGGCTTTTAAAGGCCGGGCCTTCTTTCGCAACATCGGAAAAGAAACCAACCCTTGAATATCGAAACCTTGGCAAGACCGGACTGAAGGTGACGACCGTGAGCATGGGAGTGATGAATTGCAGCGACCCGTCCGTGCTGCTTCGGGCCTTTGACCTCGGAATCAACTTTTACGATACCGCAGACTGCTATATGAGGGGCCGAAATGAGGAGATGGTCGGAAAGACTTTCGAAGGAAAGCGAACAAAGGTTTTCATCCAGACGAAGGTCCACCCGAACGACGACAAGAAAATGAGGGCTTCGGTGGAAACAAGCCTCCGCAGGCTTCGAACGGATTATATCGATGTCCTGGTATGGCATGGCCACTCCTCTCCCGAGGAAGTCTCCGATCCCAATCTCTTCGAATTCATGTCGAAGATGAAAAAGGAGGGCAAAACCCGTTTCACCGGTTT
>JAGVBT010000134.1 GCA_020059605.1 Deltaproteobacteria bacterium | reverse complement strand
TACAATTTGAAACACTTTTTTCTCATTTCGGCGGCTTCGGGGATCGGCGCCTGCATTTCCGGCCTCATCCTATCTTATGTTTTTGATCTTCCGTCAGGCGCCGCGGTGGTTCTCATGGCGACAACCATTTTTGCCGCCGCATACATTTTTTCGCCAAAACGTCGCTTGGTAAAATTCAAGAAAAGGGACATACCCCATGAAAATGAAAACGGATGAAATCTATCGAACACGGAAACAGTTCTTTAATGACCATGCCGAAAAGTGGCTGGATATGTGGTACAAAGATCCCGCAACCGGACGCTACGATAAGCATGAAAAGGACTTTCATCGCCTGTTTTCACTGTTATCTCTGAAACCGGGCAACCAGATACTGGACGTCGGGTGCGGAACCGGTGTGCTTGTCCCGTTTATTCTTGAACGCATCACCTCCACCGGGGTTCTCTATGAGATGGACTTTGCGGAAAAGATGATAGAGGTCAACCGTAGCCTGCACGCAAGGGATAACATTCGATTCATCGTTTCGGACGCGGAGAGGGCGCCGCTGGAGGAGGGTTCTTGTGACATGGTTATTTGTTTCTCGTGCTTCCCCCATTTTCAGGACAAGGAAAAAGCCGTAATGACGCTTTCGCGTCTCCTGAAACCGGGCGGGGTTTTCGCCGTATCGCACTTCGACTCATCGGAGGGGATTAAAAAACATCACGGATCATGCCATGCCGTCATGCACGACCATCTGCCCGACGAAGCGGAGATGCGTTCACTGCTGGAAACAGCAGGTCTGGGCATTGATGTCTTTATCGATGAACCGGGTTTCTATTGTATCATTGCAACAAAATAGGCTCTGTGGAATGCCACCATGGCAACTCTATTCCTCACCCTTCGTAGTTTTTTTATGGTGGAACAACGGGAAACATGAAAACACCGTGGGGAACCCTATCTGCAAGGAGGTCGTATACATTTATACTCTCCGTTTTAATACATATGCTGATCTTTTCGATACCGGTAGCGATGGTCATAGAGCCACAAATACATGAATTGGAACTCTTCGTTTCCATAGAAGATGTTCGGGTTCGGCCCGAGCCGGTGAAAAAACGAATGGCGCCAAAGAAGCCTCAGCCCGAGCCGGTCAAAGAAAGGGGCCAACCCATCGAACCTTCCAACCCCACCATGCAACAACCGGAGATCATCGAACCGGTCAAGGAAGCCGTGAAGGACCCAGAGAGGAGCCAACTGATCGCCCCCCTGTCCCCCACCATGCAACAACCAGAGGTCATCGAACCAGTCAAGGAAGCTGTGAAGGACCCAGTGGAAATTGGGGAAAAACCTATAAAGCTCGAAACAATGAGTCAACCGTCGACCGAAACCAAGGAACCCCTCTTCATTCCACCTGTGTCAAATATCACAGAGAGAAGTAGCCATGAGCCTGCGGAGGGCGGACTCATTGATACGGCGTCTGACGTCGAGAAACAACCGCTCGTAAGTCATCGTACAGCCGGAGGTGACCGCGGAACCCCAATCGAAACCAGATTCGGAGCCCCTGTCGCGCCCGCCTTCCTGCACAGGGCCATGCCCGTCTATCCCATGATGGCCAGAAGGCTGGGTCAAGAGGGAAAGGTCGTGCTCAAACTGACCATTGACGAAAACGGAATTCTCCGGGATATAGAGGTGATTGAAAAGGCAGGCTATGGATTTACGGAAGCGGCTGTGGAGGCGGTTAAGAAATCAACCTTTCTTCCCGCGAAACAAGATGGAAAACCCATCGCTTCAAAGGCCCTTCTTCCCATCAGATTTCGATTGGAGAAGAACTGATGATTAATCTCTTTCTAAAAGGCGGCGTCTTAATGTATCCCATCCTCCTGTGCTCTCTTGCAGGGGTTGCGATACTGATCGACAAGTGGATTCAGTACCGGAAGATCTTAAGAGAGTTAGAAATTCCCCCGGAGGACATCCTGAAAAATAGAATAAAGCCCAACCTGTTAGGTCCCATCCTCGAAGGGTTAAAAAATAACTGTGATGAGAAGGAAATGTCGATCATTGGGACCAAGCAGGTCCGGCGGATTGAAAAGGGATTGAGCTGGTTAGGGCTGATTGCGACCATTGCTCCCCTTCTGGGGTTGACCGGAACGGTGACGGGAATGATCCGGGCCTTTACGGTCATTAGCCAGAGCCCCAGCGTCAATCCCTCCATGCTGGCCGGAGGGATCTGGGAGGCATTGATCACGACAGCCGCCGGATTGCTCGTGGCGATCCCCATCCACATCGGCCACCATTATCTCGAAAAACAGGCCGACGAGATCGCCTTCGGGATGGAAGAGATGATCACTGTACTCCAGGCAAGGGTTCGACATGGAATTTGAAAGGCGGAGAGGCAACCACAGTCATTTGAGCATCGCGCCCCTCGTGGATGTGGTGTTCCTGCTCCTTCTCTTTTTCATGTTGACCTCGCACTGGATTCAGGAGCCAGCCATCCGGATCCGGCTGCCGGAATCAACCACGGCAGAATCGTTGAGAGACACCCCGCGAACGATTACCCTCACCAAGAACGGGGAGATCTATTTTATGGAGAAGAGGGTCGACATAAAGAATCTTCGGGCGGCCATCCAGACTGGTTTTCCCGATCAGGAGAAAGGTTTTTTAAGAATCAAAGCGGATAAGGAAGCGGATGTGGGATTATTGGTGAGCGTGATCGATGAAGTGAGGCGATCCGACGTTAACACCTTCAGCATCGTCACAGAGAGAAGGTGAAAATAGATTGAAAGGCTTAGAGGAGTTGGATCTTTCCGGGGGGGTCTTTTAACACCTCGCCTACAATAGAGGAATAAACGAGTCCCTCTTTTTTCAGAGCTGCCACCAGTTCCTCTGCCTCATGAGGAGGCAAGGCAATCAACAGTCCGCCGGAGGTTTGGGGATCGTAAAGAATATCCAGCAAAACCTCATCAACATTCGATTGAGCTTCCACCCTGCAGGAGAAAAATTGGCGGTTTGATCGCGCCCCTCCGGGGACCAATCCTATTTTTGCGTATTCCATCGCCTCGGGGAAGATGGGAATGGCTTCCGATTGAATCAGTAATCCCACTTGGCTTGCTGTCGCCATCTCCAACGCATGCCCAAGGAAGCTGAACCCCGTGATGTCCGTGCAAGCATGAGCTCCACATTTGATCATCCATTCCGACGCCGTTCGATTCAGGGTCGCCATACTCTCGGTGATCTTACGGACGGCCTCTTCGGAAGCCATCTGACCCTTGAGAGCCGTGGCAATAATCCCGGTGCCGAGGGCCTTCGTCAAAACCAGTTTGTCCCCTACCTTTGCCGTAGCATTGGTAAGAATCTTTTTGGGATGAATCAAGCCGGTTACAGCGAGGCCATA
Source organism: Deltaproteobacteria bacterium (assembly GCA_020059605.1). Lineage (GTDB taxonomy): Bacteria > Desulfobacterota > BSN033 > BSN033 > UBA1163 > RBG-16-49-23. Next base: position 37,448 of record JAGVBT010000134.1, on the reverse strand, counting down.
TTTAATCTCCGGGTCTTCGATCGAATGCCCTCCCACCAGGGCTACACCCGCCTCCTTCATCTTCGAAAGGCCCCCAAGGAGAATCTCTTTCAGAATGGACGGGGAGAGGGTTTTGATCGGAAACGCCACTAAATTCATCCCCGTAAGGGGCTTCCCTCCCATCGCATAGACATCGCTCAGTGCATTGGCTACAGCGATCTGGCCGAAGGTAAAGGGATCATCCACAATTGGAGTGAAAAAATCCACGGTCTGAACCAGGGCAACCTCGTCACTCAATTGATAGACCCCGGCATCATCCGAGGTATCCAGTCCCACTAAAACCCTCGGATCCTTTGGAATGGGCAACTCCCTTAAGATATGATCCAGATCCTCCGGACCAATCTTGGCAGCTCAACCCGCTTTTTTGACTTTTTCAGTCAGTCGTACTTTTTCCATGTTTATCCTTTGTTCTTCGGATTTAGATTTCACCTCACCTCATCACCTTGCCCAAACCGGCCTCCTAACCTTTGCCTTGACATAAGAACGATATTCAATGTTCGTGGGTGGCGTCCAACTCGTGCAGGCTTTCCCTCTTTTTCTCAAAACTCCCATCGGGACATCTGTCATAACATTCCAGGATACAAACTTTATTTTTCCCAAGAAGAAGGCGAGCTTCTTTTTCTAACTCTTCAGACAACTCAATGGCGACTCCGCAATCCGAACTGATTTCCCGCGGTACGGGAATAAGACTTATTTTTACCCCTTTCCCCTTGAGAAGTTTCTCGGCTTTCATGACGCGATGGATCGATTCAAATATGAAAACACACTTCATAAAGATTAGTTAGAAAAAAACCACCGAGTGCCTCCTCTCCCCTCGGGGGGAGAGGATTAAGGTGAGGGGGAACATGATCCCGTCATCCACCCCCACCCTCACCCTCCCCCATCGAAGGGGGAGGGGTAAGTCAGGGGAAATTCAAATATTCTTGATTAGTATTTTACCACATATTTCTCTTTGTTTTCATTTACAAATCACGGAGACAGCTTGGAGGGCGGTTTCAACCTCCTCTTCGGTGTTAAATGCCCCCAGGCCAAACCGGATCGTTCCTTCCGGAAAAGTCCCAAGGGTATGGTGGGCCGCGGGCGCACAGTGAAGTCCCGGGCGGCAAAGAATTCCGAATTCTCTTTCCAAACGGTAGGCTCCTTCGGAAGGGGATATTCCATTAACATTGAAGGAGAGCGTGGCGATCCGGTCCTCCTGACGCTCAGGCCCATAAAGTTTGATCCGGGGGATTTTTTTTAACCCCATGATCAGCTTGTTAATCAAGGCGATCTCGTTTTGACGGATCTGTTCCACTCCCTTCTCCAGAACAAATTGAACGCCCGCAAGCAGTCCGGCAATCCCAACGCTATTGGGCGTTCCGCTTTCAAACCGGTCCGGCAGGAAATCCGGTTGCTCTTCAAACTCAGACCGGCTTCCTGTCCCCCCCTGCTTTAACGGGGTCAGGTCTTGAATGTTGACATTCTCCCCGATGGCCAGCCCCCCTGTCCCCTGGGGCCCGTAGAGGCTTTTATGCCCGGTAAAGGCCAAGAGGTCGATACCATCCTGTTCAAGATCAATCGGATAAGCCCCGGCCGTTTGAGCGGCATCCACCAAAAAAAGGAGACGATATTTTCTCGCAACCTTACCGACTTCTCTGACCGGAAGCAGGGTCCCTGTAACATTTGATGCATGGTTCAGGACAATCATTTTTGTATTCGGTCTCAGATTCTTCTCCACTTCTCGCGGATTGAGGATGCCTTCTTTCGAACAGGAGAGGATACTTAACTCGATTCCCATCTTTTCCAAATGTCGAAGCGGCCTCATCACGGAATTATGTTCCATGCTGCTCGTGATCACATGGTCCAGGGGTTTTAATAAACCCTTGACAGCCAGGTTAAGCGACTCCGTGGCGTTGAGCGTAAAAATAATCCTGGAGGAATCTTTGACATGAAATAAGACCGAAAGGGCTTCTCTCGCTTCATAGATGATTCGAGCGGCTTCGATGGAAAGAGAGTGCCCGGACCGGCCCGGGTTGGCGCCTACCTCCTCCATAAATCGATTCATCGCCTCTTTCACCCTGGGAGGCTTTGGCCACGAGGTGGCTGGATTATCAAAGTAGATCATTGTTAATCCTTTTTTAAGACAAGACGATACTTTTCTTCAACCTTCTCAACTTCCACATCCCACCCCTGCGTGGTTGCGGCACGGGAAACATTCTCTTTGGAAGTGTCCGTATCCACGAGGATGACAATCTCTCCCTTATTGATCTTTTTAATCTCATTCAGAGCCAGCAGAACCGGCTGTGGGCACGAAAGCCCGCGGGCATCAACGACATTGCTCATTTTTGTCCCTCCTATTTAACAAATTTTTCATGACGGGTATGACATCCTCGAACGATAAAAACTAAGAACTAACCTCCCCCTCGATGGGGGAGGATTAAGGTGGGGGTGAATAGCCTGTTTTACCCCTCACCCCCACCCTCTCCGACAAGGGGAGAGGGAGATAAGGAGGTTAGTTTTTAAGCGACTTCTTTTCGCATGGTAAAACCGATAAACAGACAGGTGAGAAGCCCGATGATCACAGCCGGAATCCCATAGGGCCCGACTCCATCCGGAGAGCTGGCCAGGCTGAAGTTATGGGCAAAACCGGCTCCGACAATCATCCCTAAAACAAAAACCGCTGCATCCCCATCGCCTTCTCCGGCAAGGAAGAGTTGCCTTCCAGGACAACCTCCGGCCAGGGCAAAGGCCAATCCTGCCAGGACCATGCCACCGAAGTTCCAGAGGCTCATGGTGTGAGCCACAGGTTGTTTTGCAAAACCGGGATTAAACTGTCCTAATATCAGATTGACGATGAAGGCAACCACGACAAGAGCAATAAACCCAAAAAGGAGATGGGTTTGCTTAAACAGGACAAAATCCCGGATGGCCCCCATGGTGCAGAACCGGCTTCTCTGCGCAAGGAATCCGATCAGGAGGCCAATCATCAATGACACAAAAAGCGGCGCATGCATGGATCCCGGACCTTTGATGCTGTAAAATAGCACCCCACTTTTTTCCTGTCCCTGAACCTGAGGAAAGATCAGCATTAGAACAAGGAACCCTAACATGATCAATGGCAACAACCATCCAACCGAAGTATGAGTTTTTTGAGACCGCCCGAGGTTGTACCCGCCTTTCAGGAAGAGTGTGCCTACCCATATTCCCCCTATCAGTCCGAGCAGGCCGAAGATGGCATTCCCGTCACCTCCGGCCAGACGAAGCACGGCCCGCCACGGGCAACCCAAAAAGACCAGGGCTCCAATCATGGCAAAAGCTCCAAGGACAAACCGGACAATGGGAGCGGACCCAGCCCGCGACCGGAATTCCTTAAACGCATAGGCGGCAATGAGCGCCCCTAAAACAAAGCCGATGATTTCAGGCCGCATATATTGAACGACGGCTGCCCGGTGAAGCCCCACTGCCCCTGCAATATCCCTATCGAAACAAGCCACACAGACTCCCATGTTTGCAGGATTTCCCCACTTTTGTAAGAGCGGAGCAAGTATCCCGATCAGTCCTCCAACCGAGACGATTCCCCAACGAGTCGCGAGAAAATTTTTACCGGTGGTCATAGATTACCCTCCTTTCTAAAAATAGGGCTAAGTTTTAAAATAAAGGTTACGGTCACGAGGCCAGTTTCGCTTAGCGTCAAATGGTTTACGGTTAAAAGATTCCAAAGACTCCCGAAGTAACCCCTTAACGATACGGGCATCATTATCGTGATCTTTTGACGAGATTTGTATTTCCTAAAAAGCTCATTATAAGTAATGGTCAGGAGGGAGATAAAAGATGGGTGGTAAAACTTATTGAGAAAGAGGATAACAAAATATTGAGAATACCCTTTTTCTCTCTCTCCCTGCTACCGAACCGGAGACCTAACCTAGGTCTTCTGGGACCGGATACGGTCCTTCATTTTAGAGAAAAGGGCTTGAGGCGTATCCTCATGATATCATTATTACCTTTCACGTCGAATGGGAAAAGATACAACGTTCCACATGTTAGAATGAATGCATGTTATGTGTCAAATTGAATTTTTCAATAATGAAAGAGGAAAGTATTGGAAATTTCGATAGCTTTTTTCGCTCTGTTAACGTCGCCATCCGTAACCCCTCAGTTACGGGGTGATGTTGCCTTAACTGAGGGGTTACCGCCATCCATTTATTTCTGTTGCCTTAAAAAAAAAATTGGTATAAATTGAATCAATGGGGTAATGGAATTTTGGAATAATGGAATGATGGGAGTTAACAAGCAAAATCTGTTTGCAGGAGGTGGGGTATGTACAAGAAGATTTTAGTCCCATTGGATGGTTCCGAGTTGGCAAAATCGGCCTTAGACCAGGCCGAGAAATTGGCCAAAACCTTTGATTCTGAAATCATTCTCTTCCAGGTCGTCCCATTTATGCCCATCTATGGATCGCCTGAACTGGTGACACCCCTCATTGTCGACGAAAAGCAGAAGGAGGCGGCTGAAAAGTATCTTCAGAGCCTGACGGAAGAGTTAAGGCTGAAGGGTCTCAAGGTCTCGGCCACGGCAAAGACAGGCCAGCAGGTGGCGGTAGAGATCATCGATTTTGCCAAAGAGAACAGGGTGGATTTGATCGTGATGTCCACTCACGGCCGGTCCGGAATTTCCCGGTGGGTCCTGGGAAGCATTGCCCTCAAAGTTTTAACCCGGGCCGAAACGCCCATTCTTCTCCTCCGATCAAAGGATTGATCCTCTCAGAATGGACACGATCCTTATCGGACTCTACATCGCCTGTGAACTGATCGCCAATGTGACCGCCTCTAAGCCTGTCCAGATAGGAAGCATTGTCGTTCCGGCGGCCATCTTCATCTATACCCTTACTTTCACGCTGATCGACCTGATCAATGAATCGATGGGCAAACAGGGAGCCCGCAAGGTGATCCTGGCCGCTTTCATCGCCAACATCCTCCTTGCCGCTTATGCTCAATTTACGGTTCTTCTCCCGCCAGCCTCGTTTTATTCCGGACAGGAGGCCTATGCAAGCGTCCTGGGAAGCACCCCAAGGATTGTCTTTGCCAGTTTAACGGCATACCTGATCAGTTCACTCATCGATGCCGAAATCTTTGCCCTCTGGAAATCCAGGATCCGGGGACCCAGGTGGTTGAGGGTGTTGGTGAGCAATACCATTTCGACAGGGGTTGACAGTGTGATCTTTATTGCACTCGCTTTCTATGGCCTCATGCCGGTCTGGCCCCTGATCGAGGGCCAGTATGTGGTCAAGATGGCCATCACCCTCGTCAGCCTTCCCCTCATTTATCTGGTGAGGAGCCGTAGAGAGCATAATAGATTGAGGACGATAGACGATAGACGATAGACGGCAGATCCTACATCTGCAAAAAGGCGGAATTAAAAATGAAAAAAGAGCACATTTTTCTGATCTTTATTCTTCTTCTTGCCTCTCTCTCGTTTTACTACCTCTACCAGGTCCTCTCTCCTTTTTTAGCACCCATCCTCTGGGCCATTCTGCTGGCCATTACCTTTTACCCCCTTTTCCTAAAATTCCAGCACCTATTAAAGAAAAAAAGGTTGTTTCTGCCCTGGCAATGACCCTCTTCATAGTCCTGGCAATCGTTCTTCCAGCCGGTCTCCTGATCGTCTCCCTGGCCAATGAGGTGATTGATTTTTACCACCATCTCGAAGAGATGATTAAAACGGGCCGGTTGTAATCCTATTTAAACCGGATCGGTGAACTCTCCCTGCTCAAAGGGGCTCTGGAAAGGGTGAAGCAATATGTCGACCTCTCCCAGGCAGACCCAATGAATTTTCTACTAAAAAATGTTCAACAGATCAGCGCCTTTCTCTTGAATCAGACCTCCAATCTCCTGAAGTCCATTTCCACCTTTATCGTCGGCTTCTTTTTCACCCTCCTTTCCCTTTACTACCTTTTTAAAGACGGGGATCATCTCCTGAAAAGGGTTAAAGAGATTGTTCCTCTTCCTGCAAAGGAGAGTGAACTGATCATTCAACGATTCAAAGAGATGGTCTCTGCCACCATCTATGGAGGAATATTGATTGCCATCATTCAGGGGATCCTAGGCGGGTTATCGTTCTGGATTTTAGGGGTTGCCTCTCTTATCTTCTGGGGAACAGCCATGGCTTTCCTCTCCTTAATCCCGATGGGCGGAACAGCCCTCATCTGGGGGCCGGCGGCCATCTTCTTATTTATTCAGGGAGCCTTTTTGAAAGGGATCATTCTTTTGGGCCTTGGGATTTTACTTATCGGCATGGTGGACAATTTTCTCAGGCCCCTATTCGTCAGCACTCGAACGAACATCCATCCTCTCCTTCTCTTCTTCTCTGTTCTGGGTGGCATCCAGGCCTTCGGGATGATCGGGCTGGTCGCTGGTCCGCTGATTGCAACGCTCTGCCTCACCCTGATCGAAATCTACATTCAAGGAATCAAACCTAAATTTTTCCTGATAAACCACCAACCCTGTTCAATCTTTGATCACTTTATAATCAAAGGGTTTAATTAAACTATCCACTGCTCAATCCTTTTTTCCGAATAAACTTGACCAGCCAACAAGTAAATAGTTCTTTTCTCAAAATTCCATCAGGAAAATATCTAATTAAATCAAAATGTTATTTTGATGCTTGAATTGGGTTTTTGGCATCATATTCGCATCTTACTTTTTTGGATTATGACAGGGAGACCTATAACAATGGCTGGAGCGGAGCTGGCAATTTCTGTACAGATCGCCGGCAGAAGAAATATCCTAAGAGCAAATGAAATACTGGGACAGAAGTTGTCTTGGGAGAAAGATAACCCGACAGGAAACAGAAGAGTTCTTTTATAGGACGTTTTTCAGCATGGCATCTAAAATTTTAGTTGTCGCTGACGCTTCCAGCAGGGCTCTGGCGCCAATATTGGATGCTCTTGGGGTGCTCGAAAAAGACCGACCGGGCCTACGGGTTTTCTTTCTTTCATTTTTATCTGTTCTTTCCGAAAAAAAAGCTGATCCTTTGGGCCCTAATGCTTTGTTCTTATTGATGCAAGAGGAAAAAGAAATTTTGGAGTCGGCAAAAAATCTTTTTACATGGATGGACATCCCTTGTAGCTTCCAGTTCGTTACTACACCCGATTGGGAACGAATCCTTGACGAAATCGAAAATGGGGATCAGGACCTAATCATCCTTCAGGGTCGATTTCTTAGAATCTGGAGCGAGAGCTATGAGAATTTTGGGCTATGCGCCCATGCCATCTACAGGCCAAAGTGCCCTGTTTTGGTGATCAATCAGTAAAAGGAGACAACGCTGTCTTGAGGCTATTCTTGTTCGGCGATTTAGGGGAAGGGTTTAAGATGAACATGTCATTCTTATCTTTCCTTATTAGAAGAGGATGGTTCTTCAACAAAGCAGTGTGGTCATCATACCTTCTGCTTGTCCGGTTGAGGTTTATTTTTCTGATCTTTTATTACCGATTGCAAAGAAGGATTCTTAATTTCATGAAGGATGTTACGGGTACATTCTATGACAGATTAAAAATTCAAATCTGACTAAACTACTCACCTTCAATGAATAAAAAGGGATGGATCCGCCAGAAACGGATGGAGTGAGGGGATGACTGGGGTCTTCGTTAAATTGATTGCGACAGCAGAGTATATTGTCGGAAAAATTGAAGGCATCACTGCGGTTTCAGTCGATGGTGAAACGAATGCCTTTGAAGCGAGGAAGAGAATTTCGGATGCCATTAAACAAGTGTCTCGAGGAGATGGCGTCCTTCTTCTGACCGATCTTTTCGGAGGTTCTCCATCAAACATCGCATTCTCATTTTTAAACAGTGAAAAAATTGATGTGGTCATAGGAGTCAATCTTCCCATGATCTTAACTTTTTGGAACAAGAGGGAAGACAAGAGTCTGTCGGGTTTAGCAAAACTAATCCAACGCTCAGGCATCAGAAATATCGTCATTGCAAGAGATTTATTAGAGGAGAGGGGCACCTTTGGAAGAAGAATCCTCAAAAGCGACAGACGACTTTCACAAAAATAAGAAAAAGATATTGATCGTCGATGATGACGAAACAATTCTTTACATATTGAAAAGGTTCTTTGTCGGAAGGGGATTTCAAGTCTGGGTGGCCAAAGATGGTTTCGAAGCTATCGAGAGGCTGAAAGCAGAAAAGCCGGCTCTAGTCCTTACAGACATAATGATGCCTTCTTTTTCAGGGACTGATCTGATCAAATTCATCCGCCAAAACATGAAAGACGTTCCCATCATCGTGATGACGGCTTTTCCCCATCTTTATCCTGAAAAAAGGAAAAAGAATGAAGTCGCGGCCTACTACGTGAAACCGTTCGATATTGACGAGATGTTTTCATCCATAGAGAGAATTTTAGGAGGTTAAATGTCATGCCCTGCACTCTTTATCTGGGTTTGACTTCGGGGAATCCTTTAAAAGTTTGCGGCCCCAGGGAGCGGCTTGGCTATGCCCCGAGTTCGGCCCATTTAAAAATGTTCTGTCTATCGATTTCTGCATATCAAGAGTGCCCCATGTATAAACTTAAAACATTGAATTGGAAGGAAACAAATCGGTGGCTTCGGTTTTTTAAAAAACTTTTTGGATTTTCCTGATTAAGAGAGGGAAGAAAGTTGGAGTGTCCAATCTGCAGGAATGCTTTTTCTAAGGCCAAGGAGATTCTGATGATAGTTGATAGAGGTTTTTATTGCCATCACTGCGGGAACCAGCTCATTTCCTACCCTTATGAAAAGGACGGGCTTGAAGGGGATACGTAATGATGATTTCTAAAATATTGATCATTGCCAGTGCAACAAGGGATGCTTCGATATCAATTTGGGATGCCTTTCAGCTCATTCAGAAAGACCAGCCGGCCGTAAAGGTCATCTTTGTTTCCTACCTCACCGATCTTTTTAAGGGGCGATTAGGCTTCAATACCCTAACCCATTGGGTGAAAGAGGAAAAAGAATGTTTGGAGAGGGTAAAAAGTTACTTTACCAGAATGGACATTCCTTACGATTTCGAGGTAATCACCATTCCTCCTTGGGAGATGGTTTTTAATGAGATAAAGGATGGGATTCGTCATCTGGTTATTCTTCAGGGTGAATTTCTTAAAATGTGGAGAAAGGATGAGGCAAGTTGTGGATTATGTTCTGATGTCATCTCTAGATTGAAGTGTCCCATTTTGGTGATTAATTTTGATGAGGAAACATCTTGTCCACCTCTCAACCTCCGAAACTCATGATAAATTTATGAATTCAATCCAAATAGATTGGAGAAAGCGGCGGATCCTATTTTTAGCCATGATGATCGGGGCTCTAACCCATAGAATGGTTTACCCCCGATGTAGACATTTGATAGACCCTTCTTCAACGAATAAAACAATTAAGGTTAAGTTCAACCGATTTGGTCATATTTTTCTAAAGGGAAAATCCATAAAATAAAGGGGGGATTCACTTTGAATTCGGATATCTTCGGAAATCTAATGGAATGGGACAAGGTTCTGGAAGTTCTCGACAGTCTAAAAGAATCGATAAAACTGGATGAGCACCAAAATGGACTGGCAAGGATATTAAGGTATGGGCAAAATTGGAGGCTCCTTGAAAGAGTCCTGGAGGACGCAAAAGAAATAAGTCAGCCTTCCAATGAATTCCTTTTGGAGGTATCGAGGATCATGACGGATCCAAACATCTACCTAGATGCGAGAGTACTCGCTCTGGAGACCCTGGAATGTTTGGTTCCTCGGATACCGCAAGATCGTAAACATGATCACAACCTTAATCCGACTTTAATTGTCCGTAAGATGGTGGACATGTTGAAGTCACCAGAACCACCCATTTTTCATGAAGCCGTCACGAAATCATTGAATTCCATCAAGGCGAAGTGGGAGATCGAGATCGTCAGAGAAGGTAAAACCTATGGAGAAGAATCAACCCCCAAGTAAACCCCGTTAGAAATTCCAGTCGTTGCGACTCGAAACCGAGCGGGCCTTCGCCGCGCCGATCTGCCCCGCCTCAGGCGGGGTGCGCGAGCACGGCGGGAGTGGCTCCGACCACGCAGGCAGGGCATTCGCCGCGCAAGCGCTGGCGCAGCGGGTTATTTCTACCGGGGTAAACAGGAATGGAGGTAGATGATGAACATTGGAATTCCAAAAGAAATTATGCTCGAGGAGAAAAGGATTGCAGCAATACCTGAAACAGTCCCAAAATTCATCAAGATGGGTTTTAACGTTTTGGTAGAAACATCTGCCGGCGAGGGCATTCACTGTGAAGATCTGGAATATGAAAAAGCCGGCGCGAGGATCATGCCGGACGCTGAATCCTTGTATCAGAATGCAGATGTCATCCTGAAAGTGAAACAGCCCCTGTACAATGAAAAGTCCGGGAGGCATGAAATAGAATTAATGAAAGAGAAAAGCATTCTGATCACCTTTCTGCACCCGGCAGCTCCCTCGAATCATGAAATGATCCAAAAATTAAGAGACAAAGGGATCACCTCATTCACGATGGATGGCATTCCGCGTATATCCCGTGCCCAGACCATGGATGCCCTCACCTCCATGAGTACAGTAACCGGTTACAAATCCGTCCTCATCGCCGCCAGCTATCTGCCAAAGTTTGTTCCTATGATCACCACTGCCATAGGATCAATAAAACCGGCAAATTTTTTGGTAGTCGGTATCGGTGTCGTGGGCCTTCAGGCCTTAGCCACCATCAAAAGACTCGGTGGCGTCACGACGGCTGTAGATATTCGTGAAGACGCGAGGAAGGGAGCCATGAGTTTAGGGGCAAAGATCGGGGGTTTTGAGGCACCTGAACAATTGTCTATTGGGAAATGGGGCTATGCCAAAGCTCTTCCCAGCGATTGGTTGGAAAAGGAACGAGCCGTCCTCAGCCCTTTAGTGCAAGAGGCTGACGTAGTCATCTTAAGCGCCTTAGTGCCGGGTGAAGTCGCCCCCATTCTGGTTACAGAAGAAATGCTTGTCAGGATGAAACCTGGCTCTGTCATTGTGGATGTATCGATTGATCAGGGAGGGAACTGCATATCTACAGAAGCGGGTACTGACATAATTAAGCACGGAGTTTTGATCTGTGGCCTGCAAAATATTCCTGGCAGAATTCCTGTCCATGCCACCTGGCTTTATGCCAATAATATTTATCATTATGTAAAAAACCTATTTAAAAATGGCTTAAACGATCTCGACCTGGAGGACGAAATCGTTCAAAATTCTCTGGTCACATATCAAGGTAAAATTCTTTATGAGGGCGTTCTCAAGGCCCTGAATGGGACCACATCGGAACCCTAACAAATCAGCCTTTGAGGTCCAGCAAAATCAAGTCCGATAGATACTATTCAACCGGAGGATGAAGAACCCATGACTATACTGATGATTCTGCTATCCGTTTTTGTCGTTTCATTCCTAATCGGGTACTTCCTAATCTCACGTGTTCCGCCATTATTGCATACTCCATTGATGTCTATGACAAATGCGATCTCGGCGGTAACCATCCTTGGGGCCCTTCTCCTGTTTACTGTTACATCTGATGCCCCTCAGAAAATATTGGGGGCAATAGCCATAGGGATGGCTGTATTCAATGTGGTAGGGGGCTTCGTCATCACTGACCGGATGCTTAAGCTATTCAAAAAAGATTGAAAGAATGCCTTCAATGTTGGGCTGCTCAAGGTCGTAAGAGTGGTTTCCCGGGAGTGGTAACGAAAGGAGAATATTCGATGAATTTCTGGTTCAGTCTCTTAATTGACTTCGCGATCATCCTTATTTTTCTGCTGGGAATTGGTCAGTTCAAAGCGCCCAAGAGTGCGCGAAGAGGCAATCTCACAGCGGCCTTGGCATTGGCCTTGGCTGGAATCGCGATTGTCATGAAGCATAGGATTCTCGAACCTCACATTGTGATGATTGCTTTGATGGCTGGTTCCGTGGTGGGCTGGCGAATCGCCATGAGAGTCAATATGATTCAAATTCCGGCAATGGTGGCCTTCCAGCATGGGGCTGGAGGTATTGCGGCTTTTCTGGTTTCATTTGTCGAATTGACAAGGTATGTCACTCCAGGAATATCCATCGGAAAGGTTTCGGGGCTCCTGGGACTGGTCATCGGCGCAATGACCTTCAGTGGAAGTATGATTGCCAGTGGGAAGCTTTCCAATGTGGTGAGGCAAACACCATGGCTGTTGCCAAATCATAATTGGTGGACCGCCGTCATCATGGTTTTAATAATTATCTTCTCCGGCACTGCCTCGGCTCACTCTGAAGGACAGGGGGGGATTTACTATCTCGTCATATTGGTCATACTTTCCACTCTCTTGGGCGTTGTTTTCTCTATTCGAATCGGCGGTGCCGATATGCCGGTTCTGATCTCTTTTCTTAATGCTACGGCAGGTTTTGCTGCCGCTTTTTGTGGCGTAATTATCGAGAATCGCCTCCTTGTCGCCTGTGGTGCGACGGTTGCTGCTTCCGGGTCGATTCTCACCCTCGTCATGTGCAGGGCCATGAATCGAAATTTTCTTAGGATTCTTGCAGGATCTCAGGGAAAACCGACAAATCAAGATCAAATGATTGCAAAGGATGGGACGCTACCTGAGCCAGCCACTTCAATGGTGGACGAGGGATCTCTTTCCAAAGAGGCATTGAAGAAAGATCCATTTTCTGTGGCCATTGAGACCGCTAAGGAAGCAAAACGGGTGATTATCGTTCCCGGATACGGTATGGCGCTCGCTCAGGCCCAGTTTGAGGTTAAGGAGTTAGCTAATCTCCTTGAACAGTCTGGGAAACAGGTCAAGTTTGCCATTCACCCTGTGGCTGGGAGGATGCCGGGACATATGAATGTCTTACTGGCTGAAGCCGAGGTCCCGTACGATAAGCTCTACGAAATGAATGAAATCAATGACGAATTCAAGGAGACGGATCTGGTCATTATCATCGGGGCATGTGATGTTGTCAACCCTGCAGCAACCCGTATGGAAGAAACCCCAATCTCGGGAATGCCCATTCTAATGACCCATGAAGCCAAAAGCATCGTGGTCTGCAATTTTGATGATAAGCCTGGATACTCAGGAGTCGAGAATCCTCTTTATATGGAGACCCATGCCATTTTGCTTCTGGGAGATGCAAAAGACACTCTCGGTCAACTGATAAGAGGTCTCTCTGCCGATTCCGGTATAAGTCAATAAATTTATACGACAGGTGGAGTAATCGACATCATATCAGGGGGGAGACCTTCCGCCTTGATTTCTTGCAACAGGTTGTCTTATTGAAGACATGAAACAGAAATAAGCCGGTGAAGCTCCGAAAGAATGTAGAATTCTATCTTTTTCGGCCTTGAGCCTTTCAGGGATGGAGAAATCCATCAGCCCTGTCATCTTCCATTGGTCTGGAAATTCTATCTTGAACCTCCTCGAATGAATCTCATCCTCCTCCTTTCTTTTGTCCGAAATTTAAGATAAAATTATCCTGTCTGTTGAATGAGCCATCTTTCCAGTTGAGGGATGGATATGGTAATATGATTTACACTTTAGAGCGCAATCTGGATGAATCGGTCAAAACACCTCCATAGAAATGTTTCCTTCCATAAGTTGGCCAAAGAATTTCAAACACTATCCCATCAAATACTACTTCTTGCCAACCAGGGGTTTCTTAGGCCTCATTTCCAACGGGAAGTCTCTCGAATGATACTCGACTTTTCAGGGGCCGATGAGGTTGAGATGTGGCTGAAGGACCATGGTAAATACTTCCGCAGCGTGGTGAAACGCCATCCCCAAAAAACCTTCCTTTTTGAAATCCGGTCTTCCGCACAAAATACGGACGGAGAGATCATCCCGGAGCCGGAGGATGATCCGGAGCTCATCCGTCTTTGTAATAAAATCCTCCGGGGCCAGGTTGAACCCTTTAAATCGATACTATCTGGGGATGAACAACACTCCTCCCTTCTCCTGATCCCCCTCTCGATCAATCAAAAAAGGATCGGACTGTTGCAGTTGAAAAGCAATGTAAGGAACTACTTTAAAAAGGGGGAAATAGAACGCTATGAAGGCCTTGCCCGGAGCCTTGGAATTGCCGCCGCACACCGGGACGCCCAGATCGATTTACGCGAACGCGTTAAGGAACTGACGTGCCTATACGGTATCGCTCGCCTGGTTTCCCAGCCTGGAATAACGCTGGAAGGGATTTTGCGTGGCATTGTCGAACTTCTCCCTTTCGCCTGGCTCTACCCCGAGATTGCCTGCGCCCGGATCGTCATGGACGGCCATTCTTATTCAATCCCTCAGTTCCGAGAGGGGAGATGGAAGGAGTCTGCGGATATCGTGGTCCATAAAGAGACACGGGGACGGGTCGAGATTTTCTATACGGAGGAAAGACCGGAACTCGATGAAGGCCCTTTTATGAGAGAGGAACGAAATCTTCTGGATACGGTTGCAAGAGAGGTGGCGATTATCATCACGCGGAGAGAGGCTGAACAGGAAAAAACGAAACTCGAAAACCAGCTTCGGCATGCCGACCGATTGGCCACTATCGGACAACTTTCCGCGGGCGTAGCCCATGAACTGAACGAGCCCCTTGGGAATATCCTGGGCTTTGCCCAGCTTGCCAAAAAATGCCCTGGACTGCCCCAACAGGCGGAGTCGGACATCGAAAAGATCCTGACGGCATCTTTGAATGCACGGGAAGTCGTCAAGAAGCTCCTGATATTTGCACGAAAATTACCTCCAAGAAAGATAAAGGTAAATTTGAATCAGTTGGCCGAAGAAGGGCTCAATTTTTTTGAAACCCGGTGTGCCAAGGAGGGCATTGAAATTATCCGTTCGCTTTCTCCCGGCTTGCCGGAGATCCCGGCGGATCCGGCACAATTGAATCAAGTGATTGTCAATCTGATCATCAATGCTTTGCACGCCATGCAGGCAGGCGGCAGATTGACCATACGGACTCTTGCGGGCAAAGAACACACCTCGCTCATCGTTGAAGATACGGGGATCGGCATGAACGAAGAGGTCATGAAGCAGATATTCACTCCATTTTTTACGACGAAAGACGTCGGCCAGGGAACCGGTCTGGGACTGCCTGTTGTCCATGGAATTGTGACCTCCCACGGAGGCTCCATCAAAATCGAGAGTAAACCGAACCAAGGTTCAAGATTTGAGATTCAATTGCCCCTTACGGGTTCGACCGAGGTTGAGGCGGGTGAATAAATGGCAGATTCAGACAGAAAAGAACGGATTCTCATCGTAGATGACACCCCGGATACATTGGAGGTCCTCCAGAGAAACCTGACCTCCCAGGGGTATCGGACTTTCATTGCCTCGCATGCGGCTGAGGCCATCAAAATACTTGAAACGGCGCCCATGGATCTGGTCATCACGGACTTCAAAATGCCGGAGGTGAGCGGTCTTGATCTCATCCGGCATGTCCGCGAAAACTTCAGAGACACGGAAGTGATGATGATCACGGGCTATCCCAGCGTGGAGGGAGCGGTGGAGGCGGTGAAGAAGGGAGCCGAGGAGTATCTTGTCAAACCCTTCACGGATGAGGAGCTCCTTTCTGCCGTAGGACGAACCCTTGGTAAACTCCGCCTCCGGAGGATCACGAAGGCTCCTCCGCCAGGAAGGGCTTCAGCCCCTTATGGATTCATCGGCGAGTCAGAGGCCATGGCAAGGGTAAGAGATTCGATTGCAAAGGTTGCATCCACCTCGGCCACGGTTCTGATCGCCGGAGAAAGCGGCACGGGAAAGGAATTGGCGGCAAGGGCAATCCATTACAATAGCCCGAGGGCCTCGGCTCCGTTTGTCCCCGTCAACTGCGGAGCCATCCCGAACGAGCTCCTGGAGAGTGAACTTTTCGGCCACATCAAGGGCGCCTTTACCGGAGCCATCGAAACCAGGGCAGGTTTCTTCCAGACCGCTGACGGGGGAAGCATCTTTCTCGATGAGATCAGCGAAACCAGTCTCTCCATGCAGGTGAAACTGCTCCGGGTCCTCCAGGAAAAGGAAGTTTGCATGGTGGGGTCAAGTCGGCTGAGAAAGGTGGATGTAAGGATTCTTGTCTCGACCAACAAGGATCTTTTCAATCTTGTGAAAAAAGGGGCCTTTCGTGAGGACCTCTTCTTTCGGATCAATGTCATCACCATTGACCTTCCTCCTTTAAGGGAAAGGGGAAACGACATCTTGCTTCTGATTCGCCATTTTGCAGCAAAGTTCGCTGAAGATTCCGGTAAGTCCCAGCCCCAATTTTCTGAAGAAGCGCTGCAGATCCTTCAGCATTATCATTGGCCCGGAAACATAAGAGAATTGGAGAATGTGATCCAACGGCTCGTATTAATGACGGAAGGCCATCTCATCGCCGTCCCTGACCTCCCTTCACTGATGCGGTTTTCCGCCTTGCGGGAGACCGGACTTCATCGAACTCTCACCGAAGTGGAGGCCGAATATATCCGTAATGTCCTGGCAAGCGTGGATGGCAACAAGACACGCGCCGCTCAGATTCTCGGGATCGACCGCAAAACCCTTAGAGAAAAGCTACAAAAAATGAAGAAACCCGCCTGATTCACCCATGGACAGGGAAATTTCTCCCCGGCGGTTCAAATCTCCCCGTCCATACCTTCTTTTTCTTTGTGACCTCATTTGTCCCTATCTAAAAAATAGATCCCTATGCAATGGATAATTCCCTGTTTTAACTGATCTTTTATTCTCTTTCAAATACCCCTTCCCCCTTTTTTACCCTGCCAGCTTCGCTGGCCAATAGTTTGCATTAACCATATGGTATCTCTTGACGAAAAGGAGGGGGCAGGATGAAGAAAACCCATTTTGAACAGAAAGTAATAAAGATAAAACCCTTCACAGAAACGAAGAAACATGAAGGTCTATGTTCATGCTGCAGTCTCGCCCCGACCTGTACCTATCCGAGAGAATCAGGAAGACCCGTTCTCCAGTGCGATGAGTTTGATGGAATCTCCCCACCCCTGCAACAGATGATGAAAGGGGTAGAAAACCCTTCTGTGAATCGTTTCTCAGGCCCAACTCCCTACACTCAACGTTTGGGGATTGCAACAGGTTTATGCGCTTACTGCGAGAGCCTCAGTACCTGCACCTATCCGAAACCCGAAGGGGGAGTGTGGCATTGTGAGGAGTACCGGTAAGAAAATAAGAGTTTAACGGTAAGGGTAACGAAGCCCGTATCGATAATAAAAGGCTACGTTTATCGATTCTTAAGTTTTTCACTTAAAAGAAATGAATCCGGAACATATCAGAGAGATCATTGATCATCATGAAGGAGGAAAGAAGGCCGGGATCATCCCCATCCTGGAGGACATCCAGTCTCAATACAGTTACCTGCCAGAGGAAGCGCTAAGGATCGTGGCCGAAAAGACCGGACGTTCCCTGGTCGATATTTATGGCGTTGCCAGCTTTTATAAAGCCTTCAGTCTGAAGCCGAGGGGAAAACACCTCATCTCCATCTGTCTCGGCACGGCCTGCCATGTCCGTGGGGGCCTCCGGATTGCCGAGGAGTTTGAGCGTCAACTGAAGATCAAACCAGGAGAAACCACCAAAGACAAGGAGATTACCCTGGAGACGGTGAATTGTCTCGGCGCCTGCGCCCTTGGACCTATCGTGACCGTCGATGGGCGCTATTTTTCGAATGTCGTTTCCCCTAAGGTCAGGGAGATCATTCATAAGGCCAGGACCGGCCTTGACAGGGTGGATATTAAAACGGATGAGCGAATCTTTCCGGTAGAAGTCGCCTGTCCCCGTTGCAATCACAGTCTGATGGATCGCCATCACTATATTGACGGTTATCCTTCGATACGGGTGACGGTTTCCTTCGAATTCAAGCATGGCTGGGTCAGGCTCTCCTGTCTCTACGGAAGTTACTCGGTAGACTCTGAATACAAAATCCCGGATGGGGTTATAACCAACTTTTTCTGTCCCCACTGTCATGCGGAGTTGATCGGGGCCTCGGAGTGTATGACCTGCGGCGCTCCCATGGTCCCCATGTTGGTTCGTGGGGAAGGAGGAATGATCCAGATATGCTCCCGTCGGGGATGCAAAGGTCATAGGCTGGACCTGACCTGACAAGTGTAAATCTCTAACCCGGAACATAAAGCTATGGAATCCCTTAAAACGATCGACCAATTCCTGACGCTTCAAAGACGAATAGTTGCCAGCAGAGACCCGACCATTCCAACGCTCATCATCTCGGCTGGTACCTGTGGTCAGGCAAGCGGTGCCAATGACCTCATCCGTATTGCCAAACGGGAAATCCTGAGAAAGAAACTGACCGGAAGAGTTTACCTCCGGATCACCGGCTGCCACGGGTTCTGCGAGATGGAACCATCGGTCCTTGTGGAGCCCAGGAGAACCTTTTATCCAAAGGTAAATCCCAGGGATATGGTCCGAATCGTTGACGCAGTCACCGCAGATGCGCTCGTCGAGGACCTCCTTTTCGTGGACCCGGCCACCGGAAATAGGAATGAGATCCAGGATGAGATCCCTTTTTTCAAGAATCAGGTCCGAACCCTTCTTGGATTTAACGAAAAAGTGGACCCGATCCGCATTTATGACTACATCGAGCATGGCGGATACCAGGCCATGGTCAGAGTTCTTTCCAAACGCGATCCCAGATGGGTTGTGGAGGAGATTAAAGCTTCCGGGCTTCGTGGTCGTGGCGGGGCAGGGTTTCCAACAGGTCTGAAGTGGGAGATGTTTGCCGGACAACCCAATGCCCATGGTAAATTCCTTGTATGCAACGGCGACGAGGGCGATCCGGGTGCCTACATGGACCGTAGCCTTCTCGAGGGAACCCCTCACAGCATCATCGAGGGAATGATCATCGGCGCCTTCGGAACTGGGGCAACCGAGGGCATACTCTATGTCCGCAACGAATACCCACTTGCCATCAAACACCTCGTCATCGCCCTTCGTCAAACTTATCAACTCGGCCTGCTGGGTTCGGATATCCTCGGGACCGGATTCTCATTCGATCTTCGACTCGTCCGGGGAGCAGGCGCTTTCGTATGCGGCGAGGAGACGGCTTTGATCAAGTCCATTGAGGGAAAGATGGGAGAACCCATCCAGAGGCCTCCTTTCCCTGTGAAGAAAGGTCTCTACGGCAAACCTACCCTCATTAACAATGTCGAGACCTGGACCAATGTTCCGATCATTATGAACACCGATGCCCGGAGGTTTAAAAAAATCGGCACGGAGCGAAATTCCGGTACAAAGATTTTCAGCCTGGTCGGCAAGGTAAAAAATACGGGGCTGATCGAGGTCCCGATGGGGATTCCTCTCAGCGAGGTCGTCCACGGGATAGGAGGAGGCTCTTCCGGCAAAGCAAAAATTAAGGCCGTGCAGACAGGCGGCCCCTCCGGGGGGTGCATCCCTGCCTCCAGGTTTGACCTGCCTATCTCCTACGAGAGTCTGAAAGAAGCAGGATCCATCATGGGTTCAGGTGGCATGATCGTGATGGACGAAAATACCTGCATGGTGGATGTTGCGAAATATTTCATGAACTTCTTGAAAGGCGAGTCCTGCGGCAAGTGTTTTACCTGTCGCAAAGGCACACAACGCATGTATGAAATCCTCGACGACATTTCCAGAGGAAAAGGAACTCTCGATCACTTATCGCTTCTCGAAGAGCTGGCCCATGTTGTAAAAGACACCACTCTCTGTGGCTTGGGGCAGACAGCATCGAATCCGGTTCTCAGCACGCTCCACTACTATCGTAACGAGTATGAACGCCATATTCTACAGAAGAGGTGTGACGCCTTTGTTTGTAAGGATTTAGTTGGCGCTCCATGCCAGACCGCCTGCCCCCTGGGAACGGAAGCCTGGCGTTATGTCGCCCATATCCAACGGGGGGAATATCAAGAAGCCTATCGAGTCATCCGGGACCCCAATCCGTTTCCTTCGGTCTGTGCACGGGTATGCCATCACCCTTGTGAAGAGAGGTGTCGATCAGGCATGAGTGGGAGCCAACCGATCGCCATCCGAGCCCTGAAACGGTTTATAACGGATCGAACCAAACCTCCCTTTTATCAACCCCTAAGAGTTTTGCAAGGGAAAGGAGAAACGCAACGGGTAGCAGTCGTTGGATCAGGACCAGCGGGGTTAAGCGCTGCTCATGCCCTTTCTATCAAGGGCTATCCAGTTACCCTTTTTGAGGCAGAGCAACAATTGGGAGGGATGCTCACGGGCGGCATCCCTGCCTATCGTTTACCCAGACAAATATTGAACAGGGAAGTGGAAGCGCTGTTAAATGAAAATATCACCCTCAAGATGAACATGTCTTTGGGAAAAGAATTTACAATTGGACACCTCTTTCAAGATGGGTTTAAGGCCATTTTCATCGCTTTAGGGGCTCACAAAAGCCGAAGACTCCAGATGGATGGAGAAAACCTTCCGGGAGTTTTTTCGGGCATACGGTTTCTAAAGGCTTTTAATCTTAGGGGGGAAAATCTTTCGAGAGGTCGTGTCGGGATTATCGGAGGAGGGAATTCTGCCATTGATGCCGCAAGAGTTGCCCTTCGTCAAAAGGGGGTCAAGCGGGTAACGATTCTTTACCGGCGAACAAGAGAGGAAATGCCTGCTTATAAAGAGGAGATCGAAGAGGCCCTTCAGGAAGGAGTGAAAATCGAAACGCTGGTTTCTCCTCGAAGGATACTCTCGAAAGATGGGGTTGTTGCCGGGGTGGAATGCATCAGAAATGATTTGGGTGAACGGGATCAAACCGGCAGGAGAACCCCTCGGCCGATTTCGGGCTCGGAATTCATTTTACCTTTAGACACATTAATTGTTGCTATCGGGGAAGAACCAGATGTTGCAGGTCTGGCCTCCATGGGGATTGAGATCCGTGAAGGAAGGATATATCAAAAGGATCCGGAAACATTCTCAACGAATCTCTTGGGGGTTTTTGCAGGAGGAGACGTATCCACAGGTCCTAATACCGTGGTTGACGCGATTGCCACAGGAAAAAAAGCGGCAAAAGTCATAGACCGTTATCTCCAGGGGGAACCGCTAAGGATACCTCCAGAAATAAACTTGCCTGAATTTTATGTCGAGCCATTCAAGATGGGGGAAAAAGAACTGATGGAATCTCAAAAGGTCCAGAGTCCCCTCCTTCCTGTGGAATTGAGAAGGCGGAACTTCCATGAGGTTGCCCAAGCCCTTTCCGTTGAAGAGGCGATTCGCGAAGCAAAGCGATGCCTGAGGTGTGATCTGGAATTCACTGAACAGAAGAAAGTTGAAATTAAGAATGAAGATCGGGGAGCGAAAACAGCATGATTTCATTAACCATCAATGGCTTAGAAGTTTCGATGGAGGAAGGAACAACGCTTCTGGAAGCCTCAAGGTTCTACGGCTTCCCTATCCCCACACTCTGCCACATGGATGGACTCTCCCCCTACGGAGCCTGCCGTCTCTGCGTGGTGGAGATCGGCCAGGGAGCGAATGCAAAGCTGGTGACCTCCTGCACCTATCCGGTGGAAGAGGGCCTTCAGGTTCGCACCGCCTCCTCGCGGGTGGTCAAAGCTCGCAAGATGATTCTGGAGCTTCTTCTCGCCTCCTGCCCCCAATCGAAAACGATTCAGGACCTGGCCTCCTCCCATGACATCCGTCAACAGCGGTTTAAACAGGAGTTCGAGGATTGTATCCTCTGCGGCCGCTGTGTCCGGATGTGCGAAGAGCAGATGGCGGCCAAGGCAATCGGCTTTCGAGGCCGGGGAGAGAAAAGAAGCCTGGGCACTCCCTTCGACATGAAATCAGAGACCTGCCGGTTGTGCGGGGCCTGCATGTATGTCTGCCCGGCCTGTGAGCTTCGATGCACCTATACGGAGCTTGACAAGGCCATCTGCGGAGGGTGTGCCAATCTGAGCCCTCCCTGCCTTGAGAAGAACTCATTCGATGACATGATGTGCTATATGGAACCCTGCGTAGCCTGTGAGGTAAAGAAGGACTGAAAAGATGAGCATGTTACTTAAATGCTTTAACCACCCTTCGACAACCTCAGGGTGAACGGAGTTTAAATTTAAATCATTTTTTTCCGTTCGTGCTGAGCCTGTCGAAGCACGGATACTGGCTTTGTCGAACAGACGTAAAAGAAAGGAGAATGACAGATGTCCTTATCCAAGATCAATGCCTCGGCCGCAACGCTAACCAAAAACAGGACCGAAGGCTCGGTTGTCCCCGTTTCAGGGATGTGCGTCACCTGTGTCGATGGATGTATCGGGATGTGCGAAATTGGCAAATCCGCCTACCGGGGGCATGAGGTGATCTACCCGCAACCCTTCGGCGTCATCACCACCGCTTCCGAAAAGCAATACCCGGTCGATTATTCCCATTTCAACATCATGGGCACAGCGGTAGGGGCCCATGGGATCGAACCGGACAGTGACAAAGCGATCTTTCCGGCAGTGAATCTCGAAGTGGCCCTCGGCCATGATAAAGGGATAAAGTTCCGTTACCCCTGGCTGATCTCCGGAATCGGGTCAACCGACATCGCCAAAAACAACTGGGAGGGGTTAGCCATCGGGTCCGCCCTTTCCGGGACCGGTCTGACCATCGGAGAAAATGTTGTGGGCATGGATCCGGAGGCCGTGATCAAAGACGGAAGGGTCATAGACACATTTGAACTGAAACGCAGAATCCGGCTCTATAAGGATTACCAGCGCGATGGTTACGGAGCCATCATTGTTCAGGCTAACATTGAAGACACCCGTCTTAGAACTCATGAGTATGCCATTGAAAAACTCGGGGTCGAATGTATCGAGCTCAAATGGGGGCAGGGAGCAAAAGATATCGGGGGCGAAGTGAAGGTTAAGGACCTTAAGAAAGCCCAGATGCTCCATGCGCGGGGTTATATCGTGATCCCCGATCCGACTGATCCTGATGTGATCAGGGCATTCGAGCATAAGGCGTTTAAGGAGTTTGAACGGCATTCACGAGTGGGGATGGTCTCGGAAGAATCTTTCGCAGAAAGAGTCGACGCCCTTCGTAAAGCCGGGGCCAAATACCTCTTTCTCAAAACCGGCGCCTATCGCCCGGCTGACCTCGCCCGGGCCATTGCCTTTGCCTCGAAATACAGACTGGACCTTGTGACGGTGGATGCCGCCGGTGGCGGAACCGGCATGAGCCCCTGGCGAATGATGAATGAATGGGGAGTTCCTCCGGTAGAACTCCACTCTCTCCTCCATCGGTATGCCTCCTACCTCCACCGGAATAAAAAATATGTGCCTTCCCTGGCGGTCGGAGGCGGATTCATTTTCGAAGACAGTATTTTCAAGGCCCTTGCCCTGGGGGCCCCTTTTGTCAAGCTTGTTGGGATGGCCAGGGCTCCGGTCGCTGCGTCCATGGTGGGGAAGACCATCGGGCGGACGATCGAAAACCATCAGGTCCCCGTCTATATCGAACGGTTCGGCCAGACAAAAGATGAAATTTTTGTTACGGCAAGTTCATTGCGCAGGGAATTGGGTGATGCAGAGTTCGAGAAAATACCTACCGGCGCTCTTGGCCTCTATACCTACTATGAACGTCTGGCCCAGGGCCTTCGCCAGCTCATGGCCGGGAGCAGGAAATTTTCTCTCGAATACCTGTCACGGGATGACATTGCCGCCTTGACACGCGAAGCATCGGAAATCAGCGGCATCAAGCATGTGATGGATCTGGATAAGTCGAAGACAGAAGAAATCCTCAATATTTAGAGCTCCATAGGGACTTTTCATACAGTCAGGTAGTCTCATTGTCTTATCGTCCCCAAACGAAGTGCCTATAGTGAACTAAAGTTTGAAAGTGACTAAAGTTCTAAAAGAGAAGATGTGGATTTTAACTTTAGGTCACTTTAGTCATTTTTAACTTTAGTCACTTCGAACATGCCTATACGACGAATCGACTATTTGACTATCAGACGAATTGACTAAAGAGAGGGGGCTTCGACAATCTCGACCCTGAACTCTTTCGCCTCGGCGGGCAAATCCTTGAAGACGATCGCAAAAGGAACGGCCTTCCCCGATGGGACGACCATCTCCTGTTCAGTTTTAGGCTGGAATATCATCTTCTCGGAAAAGAAGTCGGAGGGAAGATTTCTCAATTCTTCCCGGTCCATGATCCGGCCGCAGTAGGTCTCCTTCTCAGCCACCTTCATTCTGCTCTGATCAAAGATCTCCACCTTCACCTTGATATGCTTCCGCGTTTTCTGGGACCGGTTATCCACCTTCCCCTCGATGATATACAGTGAAAACTCGGCCGCCTTCTCTTCGTAACCCGCCAGATCTTTAACGACCAGGCCCTCCTTCTCGGTTCCCCAGACATGCTCCCATAACCGGGCGGCCTTCTGGATCGGATTTTTTAAAAAGGAAGAGAGCCTGCCCCCGGCCCCCATCTCCGCCCATAAGTAGAAAAGTCCGAATACCAGGAGAAGAATGACGACCACCAGGGCAAATAGGCGTGAGGATTTTCCTCTTGCCCGCCTCATTCTTATCTCGCCGGCGGCGGCCTTCTTCGGTGCGGCCTCCCTAATCTCGGTTTCCTTTTCTTCTTCAATGTCCCCAAAAGGGATAGACCCGGCTCTTTTTTCAAAGGGCTGTTCCGAAAAAAGAAATTTTTCTTCTTCCTCGACGGACACCTCTTCCTTTTTCTTTTTCTCCTCTTTTTCTTCCAGGGGGGAAAGCTCGCCCTCCTTCTTTTTTTCCATCAAATCCTCATGGAATTTGGCAAAGGACTCGAAAGTCTCCGCCACTTCCTCCCTGGTCTCCCGGGGCGGAACGACATAGAATACATGTTTACACCGGGAGCATCGAACCTTTGCCCCTTTTTCTGAAATGTTTGAATCATCCAGGTGGTACTTTGTCAAACAGGAGGCGCAGGTGATAATCATGGGAGGACTCCCTTCAAACGGTTTTATCCCATTATGATGAAAGGAATATGAAAAATCAAGGATAAAAAAGAGGGGATCAGAGGAGCAGGTTATCAGGGAATCAGGTAACCAGAAAAACGAATTGCCAAAAGAAATTCATAAAGGCTTGTCTCTGATGCCCTGATCTCCCGATAACCTGATGGCCTACGGGAGTCACTATCTTCCCAATCTTTTTTTGAATTCCTCCTTGACCATGGGGATAACAGTGAAGAGGTCGCCAACCACGCCATAGGTGGCAATCTTAAAGATGGGGGCTTCCGGATCTTTATTGATGGCTACGATGATATCCGAAGTCTTCATCCCGGCCTGATGTTGAATGGAACCTGAAATTCCGCAGGCAATGTAAATTTTGGGCCGGACGGTCCGGCCGGTCTGCCCTACCTGGTGCTCATAAGGAATCCAGCCCGCATCCACGGCGGCGCGAGAGGCCCCTACGGCCGCCCCAAGAACGCTTGCCAGTTCGCGGATCACCTTGAAGTTCTCTGCGTTTCCGATCCCTCTGCCTCCTGAAACGATGATCTCTGCATCAGCCAGATTGACCGCTTCCGCTCCTTTGATGAATTCCAGAACCTTTGTCCGGATCTGGTCCTCGGTCATCGGCAGGGACTCACGGATCACCTCCCCTGTTCTCGAACCATCCCTCGCCGGCATGGGAAAGACCTTGGGCCGGACCGTGGACATCTGGGGCCGATAGTTGGGGTAGTCAAGAATGGTCGCCATGATATTTCCGCCAAAGGCAGGCCGTGTCTGTTTGAGATATTTCGTCTCGGGATCGATGTCCAGTCCCGTGCAGTCTGCCGTCAAACCCGCTTCCAGAGTGGTGGCCACCGTCCCTGCGAAATCTCGTCCCTGGACCGTGGCTCCGAAAAGGACGATCTCGGGTTTATATTTCCGGATGAGGTTGACCGCGGCGCAGGCGAAAGGGTCAGTCCGATAGTATTCGAGCAAGGGACTTTCCGTGACATAGACCTTCTCCGCTCCGTAAGCAATCGCCTCTTTAACGAATTCCTCGACCTCTTTGCCGAAGACAAACCCGCATAATTTGCATCCGAGCACATCGGCCAGCTTCCTTCCCTCTCCAAGAAGTTCGAAGGAGACGCTGGAGACCTTTCCCTGCTCGTGTTCGACAAAAATCCAGACATCCTTATAGGCGCTCGTATCAATCGTTACGGCCTTCTCATCCTTCTCGAGGGTAATCGCGGTCACCGGACAGACATCGACACAGGCCCCGCAGAAAGTACATTTCTCATCCACAACGGCAATTCGATCTTTCATGCTCAATGCCCCGAAGGGACAGGAAGGGATGCAGGCTTCACATCCGGTGCAAGTCTCTTGATCGATCAATAATCTGGCCATTCTCGTCTCCTCCTATGAAGACTATAAAATTGGAATAATGGAATGGTGGAAGGAAAAGAATTTTGATTACTTAATAAACTTTGAATCCATCAATTTATTAATCAGGAGTGGAACCACATCCGTCAACTCCCCTTTCAAGACTTCCCCTCCCCCTCTGGCCTCGGGCGTGAAGACCTTTGTCACCCAGGTAGGCGAACCCTTCAGTCCGATCCGGTTCTCGTCGGCATTGATATCCTTTGCCGAAAGGGTCGGAATCTGGGCCTTGGCCGCCTTCTTGATCCCCAAAAGGGAAGGAAGCCTGGGCTCGTTGATATCTTTGACAACCGTGATGAGAGCGGGAAGCGACGATTCGACCACCTCTCTTCCATTCTCCATCATTCGTTCCACCACGACCTTTTTCTGTTCGACATGGATCTCCCTCACCTTGCAGACATAGGTCAGTTGCGGGATGCCCAACCGGGTCGCAACGCCCGGACCGACCTGGGCTGTATCTCCGTCAATCGCCTGCTTTCCGCAGAAGATCAGGTCCGCTCCCCCGATATGTTCGATCGTCTTGGTCACGGCATACGCAGTCGCCAGTGTATCGGCGCCTGCAAAGGCCTTGTCCGAGACGAGGTAGACCTTATCGCAACCCACGGCCAGCGCATTTTTCAGGACTTCGATGGCCTGAGGAGGGCCCATGGTGATGACATGAACCTCTCCGCCGTACTTCTCCTTCGTGCGGAGCCCCTCTTCGATCGCAAACTCATCAAATGGGTTGGTAATGCTCGCCACGCCCTCGCGGACCAGGGTATTGGTCTCGGGGTTGATCTTCACATCCGTGGTATCGGGAACCTGCTTGACACAGACTACGATCTTCACCTTGCGCCTCCTTTTGTTGATTTCTGAAATAATCCAGAAATCCCGAATCTGTGTAATCTCTTTTTGAAATCTCTGTAATCAGAGAGCCTCTTGAGAGCTCTCTTATCTTCCCTTAAAATCGGGTTTTCTCTTCTCGGTAAAAGCCCGCATCCCCTCTTTCTGATCCTCTGAAGCAAATCCGATTCCAAAGGCATAAGACTCCAGGTTACAGGCCTCTGTGAGATCCATGTTAAATCCAGAATCGACAACCATCTTCGCCAGTCTCACGCCAACCGCTCCGTTTGCCGCAATCTGGAGGGCCGTCTTCTTCGTTTCTTCCATCAATGATGCCTGAGGATAGACCTTGTTGACGATCCCCATCTGAAATGCCTCCTGGGCGGTGATCATCTTCCCGGTGAAGATCAATTCCTTGGCCTTCCCTTTTCCGACCAGGCGGGGGAGCCTCTGGGTCCCTCCGAATCCCGGAAAGATGCCCAGGGTCACCTCGGGAAGCCCGAACTTTGCATTCTCAGACGCATAGACGAAGTCGCAGGCAAGGGCGATTTCGGTTCCTCCTCCAAGAGCAAAACCATTGACCGCGGCGATGACCGGACAGTGGAAATCCTGAAGCATCTTCATGGTGTTGTGACCCGTCTTTGAAAAATTGAGGGCTTCTATCGAATTCATCTCCTTCATCTGAAGGATGTCGGCTCCGGCCACAAAGGCCTTCTCGCCGGCTCCGGTGACGATGAGAACCTTTAGCCCCGGTTGATCCTTCGCCTCCCGGAGTCCCGACTGGATCTCCTGAAGGGTCTCGATGTTTAAGGCATTGAGGGCTTTTGGACGGTTAATCGTCAGGATTCCGATTTCTCCTTCAAGCGATACCATAATATTGTTATATTCCATTTTACCTCCTCAATGAGCCGCATGGTTGATTAGTCATTTTTGAAGTGACTAAAGTTATAAGCGCCTAAAGTGATCTAAAGTTAAAATTCACGTCTTGCCGCTTACAACTTTAGTCACTTTGAAACTTTAGTTCACTTTAGGCACTTCAGTCTGCGACTATAAGACTATGAGACTATCGGACTATTCGACTAACTTCTTTCAACAACCATGGCCATGCCCTGGCCGCCGCCGATGCATAGCGTGGCCAGCCCGAGATTCACCTCTCTCCTTTTCATCTCGTAGAGGAGGGAGACGATCAATCTCGCCCCCGTGCACCCGATGGGGTGGCCCAGGGAGATTCCGCTTCCATTGACATTGGTCTTCTCCATATCCAACTTCAGTTCCCGGATGCAGGCGATCGCCTGGGAGGCAAAAGCTTCATTCAATTCGATCAGTCCGATGTCTCCAAGGGAGAGACCGGTTTTTTTAAGCACCCTTCTCACCGCAGGAATAGGACCCAGGCCCATATAGGCCGGATCGATCCCTGCTGAGGAGCAACCTTTGATCTTTCCCAGAGGCTCCAGGCCAAGCTCCTTCGCCTTTTCCTTTGTCATCAGGAGAACCGCTGCCGCCGCATCATTGATCCCGGAGGCATTGCCGGCCGTGACCGTTCCTCCTGACTTGAAGGCCGTGGGAATCTTGCCCATCTTCTCAAGCGAGGTATCCATCGGCCTCTCATCCGTATCGAAGATGAGCGGCTCGCCCTTTTTTTGAGGGATGATAACAGGAATGATCTCCTCCTTTAAAATCCCCTTCTGAATGGCGGCCCTTGCCCTCTGGTGACTGAGCAGCCCGATTTCGTCCTGATCTTTTCTTGAGATCCCGTACTTTTCTGCAATATTTTCAGCGGTGAGCCCCATATGATATCCATAAAAGATCTCAAAGAGGCCGTCGAAGACCATGAGGTCCACCATCTCCTGGTTGAACATTCTGGCGCCCCAGCGGCCCTGCGGGAAAGCATAGGGAACCTGGCTCATATTCTCCATCCCGCCCGAAATGACTACCTCCGCCTCTCCTGTCTGAATCGCCTGAACCCCCAGGGCAATGGCCTTCAGACCCGAAGCGCAGACCTTATTGATCGTAAAGGCATTCGTCTCCTTTGGAATGCCTCCATGAATCACTGCCTGCCGGGCCGGATTCTGTCCCTGTCCGGCCTGAAGCACATTGCCCATGATAACCTCATCGACTTCCACCTCTTTGAGAGACCCATCCCACTGGTAATGAATCTTCTCCAGGTCGGTCATCCCCGCCCCTTTGAGTAGATCCGGACCAATCTCCGAATATTCCTTCTTCGGGATGGGTTTAAGGCCTGCTTTCCTTAAGACCTCTCTGATGACAGTGGCGCCCAGTTTCACCACCTGAACATCCTTCAGAGAACCTCCAAAATTACCAATGGCAGTCCTCGCACCGCTCACAACAACAACTTCTCTCATATCTTTCTCCTATATCAAATGATATTTTTCACAAACGTCTCTTTTTAGCCGAAATTAACTCTTTTGTCAACAACTTTTTCTAAAGCCTGAACATCAAAATTATCTATGATATTTTGATAAGTTAGCAGCGGTCACAATCGCTTTGATCAGATTGGCCGGATCAGCCCATCCCTTGCCGGCGATATCATACGCAGTTCCATGGGCGACAGAGGTGCGGATAAACGGCAGACCAAGTGTAAAATTGACTGACTCTTTTAATCCGAAGCTCTTTATCGGAATCAGACCCTGGTCGTGATACATGGCGATAACGGCATCAAAAAAACGAGGTGCCGAAATGTCAAAAAAGGAATCTGCAGGAAAAGGACCCCGGATTTGCATTCCAATGGATTTTGCCTCCTCGATGGCCGGGACGATCTCTTCCCTCTCCTCATCTCCCAAAAGCCCTTCTTCTCCGCAATGGGGATTAAGGCCGAGAACGGCAAGCCGGGGTTCAGGAACCCCGAAGTATTTTCTCAAGCCATCCTCCGTCAGCCGGATGGTGTTAAGGATGCGTTCACGGGTGATCCGTTTCGGAACCTCTTTTAGCGGAAGATGGGTGGTTACCAAAACAATCTTCCACTTCGGTCCCAAAAACATCATGGCAACCCGGGATGCCTGTGTAAGATGGGCGAAGAGCTCGGTATGGCCCGAAAAAGGGTAACCGGCTTGGTTCATCGCCCTTTTATTGATCGGGCAGGTGGTGATGGCATGAAGTTTTCCGTTGTTCAGCCACTTGACCGCTTCTTGGACATATTTCACCATGGCCTCGCCGCATTTCCTGTCAGGCTTACCAAAAGTGAGAGAGCTGGTCTCCAACTGGCTTGAGGGAACAAGAAAAATTTTACCGGCTTTATATCCCTCCTCCGGAATTTCATCAATCACCCTTATCTCAACAGGAAGACCCTCTCTTCGAATCGTATCCAGAAGAACCTTTTCATCTCCAATAACAATGGGACGACAGGCCTGATAGGGCTCTCCCATGGATAAGGCCTTGATAATGATCTCCGGCCCGATCCCGGTGGGGTCACCCATGGTTATGCCGATTTTGGGAAGATATTCGCCGATAGAGTTATGGGGAGATGGGGTGATGGGGTGATTAATCTTGATCATTGAAGGAAAAATTTTAAGTTCATCGTTCATTGTTAATCGTTCTCCGAACTCCGAACTTAAAACTCCGAACTCTTCATAATTTGATTTCGATGACCGATTTCTCCCTGATGGTTGCGAGGAATTGTTTGAGTGCTTTTTCAAATTTTTCATCAAGGTAGTCCATTCGTACCCTCTCCTTCACCTCCTCAAAAGGAATGGGGTCTCCCCCTTTTCGGTCAAGGAGGTGAATAATGTGAAAACCGAAATCGGTCCGAACAATCCCGCTGACTTCTCCGACCTTAAGTTGCAGCACTTCCTTTTCCAGGGCGGGAAGGAGTTCTCCCTTTTTGAATTGCCCTAAATCTCCCCTGTCCTTGCTTGAAATATCTTCGGAGTAGATGAGAGCCATCTCCCCGAAATCTTCTCCTGCCTTAATCTTGGCCAGGACCTTCTGACACATTGCCCTGATTTTCCGAACTTCTTCGGGCGTTCCTTCCTTGGGCACCCTGAAGAGGATATGGCCGGGCCGATAGGAGACCTCCGTCCTATACCGGTCCTTATTTTTTAGATAGAAGTCCCTCAACTCCTTCTCTTCCACATTGGGCTCCAATTTAATGGCCCATTGAACCATCTTATTCCTGAGAATTTTCTTCTCAACTTCCTTCCTAAAGGCCGTTAGGGTCAATCCGTCTCTGGCCAGGGCCGCTTCCAGGTCTTCTTGGGTTGCCCTATTTCTCCGTTTGATCTCTTCGATGGCCCCGTCGATCTCTTTTCCAGTCACCTTGATTCCAGACTTCTTTGCCTCCTGATCGATCAGCATTTCTTCGATGAGTCGCTCGAGCGCTATTCGAGAAAGTTCGTTGCTCCGCACGCTTTTCTCCAGGCGGTTTCCCGCCTCAATCTCTTCCTTGAGGTGAACCGTCGCCTTCTCGAGCTCCGAAAGGGTGATGATCTCCTTATTGACAATAGCCACGATTCGATCAACCACCGCCTGGCTTGAAGAGAAATGGCCGAAAATAAACCACAGAATTCCGAAAATGAAGAATATCTTCTTTCCTTCTCTTACGATGCGAGCCATTTTCTGTTCACCCTCACCTTTGTTTTTTCTTGAAGGCTTTTGAACCACCTCTGGTACGCTTCTTCCTTTTTCTCCCCCTCAAGCCTCTTTAGAATGCTCTTCCTGGCCTCTTCAAACGGGATCTCCCGGGGCTCCTTCTTCTCCTCCAGCTTAAAGATGTGATATCCGTAAGGGCTCTGGATCACCTCGCTGACGGCTCCCACCTCTAGGGAAAAGATAGGGTCGAACTCAGGCGGTCTCTCCCCCTGGCTGAAATAGCCCAGGTCGCCTCCCTGGATCTTCTCGGGCCCAAGCGATTTTTCCTTTGCCAGTTTCTCAAAATTCTCCCCCTTCTTCAACCGCTTCAGGATCTGGATCGCCTCGCTTCCGTCGGTCACAACGATCTGGCGTGCCCTCACTTTTTGCGGGAGTTCAAACAGGGAACGGTGGGTCTCGTAAAAATCCCGGGTCGTTTTCTCATCGATCTCTCCCTCGAATGGATGGCTGCTCCGGACCATTTTCTCCGCCAGCAGCTTTTCCTCCAATCGGGCCTTCCATTCCTCCAGGCTCATCCCTGTGAGGCTCAATTTTTCTCCGAACCCTTCTCCGGGGTAGTCCTTCTTGATCTCAAGAAGGGCCCGGGTTAATTCCTCTGCCGAGACCCGGAGGCCCAAACGCCTGGCCTCCCGGGCCAGGATTTTTCGCTCAATCATCTGGTCGAGATAAGCTTCTTTCAGTTCTCTCAATGTCGAAGGGCTCTCTCCCTTGCCTGGGGGGCTGACCAGTTCTTTAAGCTCCCGGTTGAATTCATCGACCGTGATCTCTTCGTCGTCGATTCGGGCAAGAATATGATCCGGAAGTCCTGCCTCCCACCATCCGCACCCCTGAAATAACAAGAACGCGAGTGACCAATAGAGGTGGAAACGGATCCTTCTCATTTTTTCTCTTCCTTCGATTTTGCTCCCTTCAGTTCCTCTTGGGCCCATAACTTCTCATTGATCAAAATGGCAGACTTCGATTTCGCCTCTTTCACATATTCGAGGTAAGCCTCCTGCTTCTTTTTGGCTTGGAGAAAGAAACGGATCTTCTCCTTGACCTGGTCGAAAGGCCTCAGGGCGGTCTCCCGCGTGTCATCCAACCGGATGATGTGGTATCCGTAGGGCGTTCGGACGACCTCGCTCATATCCCCTTTCTTCATGAGCGAAAAAGCGGCTTCCTCAAATTGGGCAAAGGAGGGGGCCAGCTGTCCTCTCCGAAGATAGCCGAGATTTCCGCCATCATCCCGCGTTTGATCAATGTTGTAGGCATAGGCCAACTTCTCGAAACTCTCCCCCCTGGAGAGCCTGGTCAATACTTCCTTGAGCACAGGTTCGGAGTTGACCACGATGTGACGGATCTTTACCTCAAGGGGTTCGGTAAAGAGCGATTTATTCTCCCTGTAGTACCGCTGGATCTCTTCTTCGGCAGGTTCACTCTTTCCCCTCAGCACCTCTTCGATGAGAGCATCGATGATCATCGCTTTTCTGAAATCTTCCACCTTGGCCAGGATCTCCTTGTTCTTATCGAAACCTTTCTTCTTCGCCTCCTGATAAAGCACCTCTCGAGTGATGACATAGTTCTCAAGAAAATCCCTTATTCCCTTCTCGTCGAGGAGCCTCATCTTGCCTTCAAGGGGCTGCTTCTCCGAGATCTGGCGAAAGTCTTCGACAGAAATGGAGAGTTCGTTGATCCTCACCAGTTCGTTTTTGCCCAATTCCTTTTCTCCCGGCTTCCCGCAACCCGCAGCCAAGAGCGCAAAGAAGAGGGATATCCCAACGAAGATCCATCCTTTTGTCATCGCCTTCTCCTTCCCTGCGCGAACGGAAAAACATCCGGCAGGCCCCACGGTCTGTTCCCCTTTTATTCTATGGGGTTTCGGAATGCCAGGGGGGAAAATCCTTCTTATTTCAGGTAAAACTCTACCACAATCAAGTTAGGGTTTGCAATAGCTTTCGGGCCGCTTCAAAGGGATTCTCCCTGGTTCCGGGCCATGCTTCGATGATCAGTTTTAAATCAGGCGTGAACCGATGCCTTCCCTCGCCTCGTTGAACCATTTCAATCACCCTTTGCGGAGGAACCCGTGTGGTCTCGTCAAAGGTCAGGACGATTTGCGAAGGGGTCTCCTCGAACTTCCGGATGGAGAGTTTCGTTAGAAGAATCTTAACCTTGATCACTTCTAACAGATGGCGCGCCTCCTCTGGCATCTTGCCGAAGCGATCCGCCAGCTCCCCCCGGATCGCCTCGACGGTCTCCTCGGAGTGAGAATGCGAAAGCCTTCGATAAAGGCGCAACCTTTCTTCCGGATCTTCCACATAGTTCTCGGGAATGAAGGCGGGAAGATGGAAGTGAATCTCCGGGGTGATCTCTTCGACCACCTCTTCTCCTCTCAGTTCCCTGACTGTTCTTTCCATCAACTGGGTGTAATATTCGAGCCCTACGGCGGAAATATGCCCGGATTGGGAACGGCCGAGGAGATTTCCCGCCCCCCTGATTTCCAGATCCTGGAGGGCCAATCTGAATCCGGATCCAAGTTCGCTCAGCTCCTGGATTGCCCTCAATCTCCTTGCCGCCTCCCTCGAAAGGGTGAGGTCCGAGGGGATAAGAAGGTAGGCATAGGCCTGATCTCTTCCCCGTCCCACCCGTCCACGAAGCTGGTAGAGATCCGCGAGGCCGAAGTGCTCGGCATGATTGATCAGGATCGTATTGGCCGCGGGAATATCGAGGCCGGATTCGATGATGCTGGTGCTGACAAGGAGGTTATATTCCCCCCGGACAAACTGGAGCATCACCTTCTCCAGCTCCCTCTCTCTCATCTGACCATGAGCAATGGCCAGCCGGGCTTCAGGAATCAGTTTCCCGAGATGGCCGGCCATCGAATGGATGTTCTGGACACGATGATGGACGAAGAAGACCTGTCCTCCGCGGGCAAACTCCCTCAGAATGGCCGCTCGGACAATCTCGTCGTCATAGCGGGTGATGAAGGTGCGGATCGAAAGCCTGTTTTCGGGAGGGGTCTGGATGAGGCTCAGATCACGGATGCCGGAGACGGCCAGCTGAAGCGTCCTCGGGATGGGCGTGGCCGTGAGGGTAATCACGTCGACCAGTTTTCTCATCTGCTTCAGTCTCTCTTTGTGGTTCACGCCGAATCGATGCTCTTCGTCGATGATCACTAAGCCCAGATCGTGAAAGGAGACATCCTTCTGGAGGAGCCGGTGCGTCCCGATGAGGATATCCACCTTTCCATTCCTCAATCGCTGGATGATCTTCTTCTGATCATGAGGGGTCTTAAACCGGCTCAACATTTCGATAACGACGGGATAATTCTTGAACCGGTCACGAAACGTCTGGTGATGCTGCTGGGCCAAAACCGTGGTAGGAACCAGGAAGGCGACCTGCCTTCCGTCCATCACGGCACGGTAGGCTGCCCGGATGGCCACTTCGGTCTTTCCGAACCCGACATCCCCGCAGACCAGCCGATCCATGGGCTTCGGGTCTCCCATATCGCTCATCACCTCCCCGATCGCCCTGACCTGATCGGGTGTCTCCTCATATTGAAACGTCGCCTCAAACTCCTTGTAAAATTGGTCCACCGGAGGGAAGGTCATCCCCTTGAAAGCCTCCCTTGCGGCATAGAGGTCCAGGATCTCCTTGGCCATTTCCTCGATGGCCGCCTTTGCCCTCTGCTTTGCCCTCTGCCAGGAGCGTCCGCCCAACTTGTCGAGCCGTGGAGACCTTCCATCTCCCCCGATATAACGTTGAATCAGATTGAGCCGGTCCACGGGAAGATAGAGCTTATCCTCATCGAGATACTCCAGGAGAAGGTAGTCATTTGAAACCATTCCGATTTTCAGATGTCTCAGCCCCCTGAAGAGGCCGATGCCATAATCCATGTGGACGATCAAATCGTCTTCGCGAAGTTCGCCGCTGGAGGAAAGAGGGAGGCCTTCCCCTGTTGGCCGAGGTTTCCCCGCTTTCTCCTCTTTGAGCCTTCTTCTCTCTCCAAAGATCTCCTCTTCCGTCAAAAGCACCCAGCCTTCCTCAACGGCCCGAAACCCGGAGGAGAGGAGCCCGGAGAGAAGGATGATCCTCCCTCTCTCCGCCACTGTCTCACGGAACCTCTTGGCCTGTTCCAACCGGGAAGCGATCTCGTAGTGGGAGAGAAGTTCCTTCATCCTTTCGGCCTGCCCCGGAGTATGGGAGACGATGAAGACTCCCATACCTTTCATCAGCCAGGAGCGAAGGTGCTTGGGGAGGACGGACAGAGGAGAACGTTCGGCCAGACGCTCTTTGGCCTGGACAATCGACTGGATCTCCCTTTGAAGATCTTCATTGCTCTCCACGTTGAACGGATAGATGGGGTCGCACCGGGGAGGAGCAAGGGGGCCTTCCTGGAGGAAGACCGTCTGAAATCTTTCGAGACGGCGGAAGAGATCCTCGGAATGGAGGTAAAGGGAGTCGGGCGCAGGAACAGAGCCTTTCTTCATCCTGGCCTTCTCATAATGGGCCAGGGACATGCGGGAGAACGCCCCTGCCTCCCTCTCCGCCTCTTCTCCCTCAACGATGAAAACCCATCCCCCTTTGGGGAGGTAGTCGAAGAGAGTTCCCATGGGTTGAGCGGAAGGATCTTTCAGGATATCCCTGACAGGCAGAAGAGTGACCCTCTCCAGATCAGCTCCTCCGATCGAACGCTGGGTTTCCACATCGAACCTACGGATCGATTCGAGCCGGTCCCCGTCAAATTCCAACCGGAGGGGGTTCTCATAGAGCGGGCTGAAGATGTCGATGATCGCTCCCCGGAGGCTGAAATCTCCCCTTTCTTCAACAATCCTTGCGGGAATATATCCCCCCTCATGAAGGAAATCGACGAGAAGATCCCGGTGGATCTCCTCTCCCCGTGAAAAGGAAAAGGTCGATCTCTCCAAATCAGAGGCCGGCAAAACCTTTTGCATCAATGCCCGGACAGGGGAGAAGATGACTCCTTCTTTCCCTTTCCTGAGCGAGAAAAGGCGATTCACCCTCTCACGGATGATTTCGGGGTGGGGAGGGATCTCATCATAGGGAATGGTTTCCCAATGCGGAAAGAGGTTTGCAACTTCATCCTCCCTTCTCTGGAAAAAACGGAAATCTTCGAGGAGGATTTCCGCATCACGGAGATGAGGCGTCACCACCAGAATAGGACCCTTAACCCTCTCTCTCCAAAGAGAAAGGAGATAAGCCCTGGAGGACCCCTTCAATCCGGTCAGGCCGACCCGTTTCCAGCCCTTCATGGATTCCATTTCTATCATGGAGAAAATGGAAGTTATCATGACAATCTATTGTGAATGATCCAGGCACTCCTGTGCAAGGAAACAGTCCGCACATAAGGGGCGCCTGGCCCGGCAGGTCTCCCTGCCGAAACGGATGAGGTTCACATGAAGGGAGAGAGATTTGCCTCCGGGGATAAGCGGACCCATCCATGGGTGAGCCCTGGCCGCATCCATGGCCTTCGGAATGAAGCCGATACGCTTACCGATTCTGAGGATATGGGTATCGACCGGGAACGCGTCCCTTCCAAGACTGAAGAGAAGGAGGCAGTGGATGGTCTTGGGACCGATCCCCTTTAGCCCGAAGTTCCCCCGTTATCAAGAAAGTAAGTTACTGATTCCCCAACTCTTTTTAGGGGGAAAGGGCTACAATTACATGACTACAGCCCAAGAAGCTGGG
>JAGVBT010000004.1 GCA_020059605.1 Deltaproteobacteria bacterium | reverse complement strand
TTGGGTTAAGTCCAGCGATTCCTTTAAGACATCCGATTAACCGCCATTCGAAGCCTTGAAGAGCGATTTACCCATGGCCGGTTCTGCAACTGTAAGGTTAAAAGGCTGGACCCAGGCTGAACTTGCCAGGCGTCCGGGCATCAGCCCAACGAATATTAGCCTCTTAGAAAACGAAAAGGTTGAAATTGGCAAAAAGCGTGTAGAATAGTTAGCAAAAGCTTTTGACATCCACCCCGCTATTATCATGTTTCCTGAATACGAGGCTAAAGAAATCCAAAAGGCGGCCTAAAGATACTGCACAGGTGGAAATTGTCGATTATCACTGAGGAGGTAATCATGACCAAGCATCGAATTGCGCCGGTACATCCAATGATGGCGGCCGTATAATCCCAAATGAGTTTGGGGTCAGGGATCGACAATAAGGTATTTTCTCTTATCTTGCCTCCGCTTACACATTCTCAATCTTTTTCCAAAACCCTCTCCGCTCCAATGATTTCACATATCAGTCAATGTAAAAAAATGGGGTAATCTTAGGAATGATATCTTATAATCTACGAAATTCTTTATATAAAAGATGAAGAGAGTCAGCCGAAGGGATTTTTTAAAGTATACCGGAGTAGCCGGTGGGGCTTTATTTTTAAATATGAATGGAGGGATAGCTATGTCCAACACAAAGAGCCGTGTGGCATTGGTAAAGACCGATGATCGGAAAAAAGGCGTAAAGGCATCATTGAGAGCCCTCAAGATTAATCCTGTAAAAGGAAAGGATGTCCTGATCAAACCCAATTTCAACACGGCCGATGTTACGCCAGGCTCAACGCATAACGATACATTAGTTGCTTTAGTCGAAGAGATCTGGGAAATGGGGGCAAGATCGATCAGCGTGGGAGAGAGGAGCTATCCCCCCACCCGTGATGTTTTGGAACAAAAAGGGGTCTTGCCCATTCTCAATAAGTTAAATGCAAAGGTGATCGACTTCGATGATCTTGATAGCAAGGATTGGGTGTTATTCAAACCGAAAAAGAGCCACTGGTCAAACGGCTTTCGGGTTGCACGGCCCATTCTTGATTCAGAATGTCTCATCTCGACCTGCTGTCTGAAGACGCATCAGTATGGAGGAATCTTCACCCTATCCTTAAAGCTCCATGTTGGCGTAGTTCCTGCCTCCCGCCATGGATATGAGTATATGCAGGAACTTCACGGCTCCCCTCATCAACGGAAGATGATCGCGGAGATCAACGAGCCTTTTACACCAGCCCTTGTCATCCTTGACGGGATCGATGCTTTTGTGGACGGAGGTCCCATGACCGGAAAGCGTGCAAAAGGGAGAGTCTTTCTCGCCTCCACCGACCGCGTGGCTTTGGATGCCGTTGGAGTGGCCATTTTAAAATTACTCGGAAGCAACGAGAACATTATGAAACCGAAGATCTTTGAGCAGGAGCAGATTGCGAGGGCAGTGGAGCTTGGTTTGGGGGCATCCTCTCCCTCGGAAATCGAGGTGATCCCTGCCGATGATAAAAGCCAGGACGATCGGGATCGAGTTTTAGAGATACTGAAAAAGGGATGAGGATAGGGGGGTCTTTCTCTTCCTAAAGGAGGCGGTTGAGCATGGAATATTATGATGCGCATATCCATTTTTTTTATGACTGCTCTTTAAACGAACTCCAGCAAAGAATAGGGCTTTTGAAAAAGGCCGGTCTGGCTGGCATCAACATTTTGGTGATCCGTGAGTTTCCCTCCGAAATAGATACGTGCCTGAAGATGATTCCCGGAGCCTATCATCCTTACGTTACCCGGGAGGCCCTTGAAAACCAAAAGGATCCATTTAAAGCGATCAACTTACCCCATCACCTGGCGATCGTCCCTTTTCTGGACGCTCGCTTCATGGAAGATCATATCGAAGAGAAAATCAAAGTGTACAGGCAGAGGGGTTTTAAGGGTATTAAATTGCTTTATGTTCCGGAAGAAGATAAAGAGTTCCGGATCGGGGGAATGGAAAAGGCTTTTGGTCGAACATGCAAACAGTCGGAGAAGATTACATCGTTAATCATCGCACAGGCATCCTCTCTGGGCATGCCGATCCTGATGCATGTCGATTTGAGAAGATACGGAAAGTTTGTCGAAGAGATGATGAAGATTTTCCCTAAAACCCATTTTAATATCCCCCATTTTGGATATTCCAGAAAAGCGATGGCCTTGCTGCTTGATCGATATGCGAATTGCTACACGGACATGTCCTCTTTGGCCGCATTTATGGAAAAAGACCCGACGGCCTATTCGAGCTTTATCCGCCAGCATCAGGACCGAATCCTTTTCGGCAGCGATGCGCTGATTGGTCAGCCTGAAAGAGTCCAATCGGCGCTTGAGTTCATGAATCGATTTCTTGGAGATCGAACCATATTCCATAAGTTGACGAATAAAAATTATATGGGCTTTATGAATGCTCCCGGGAGCAGAGAGGATTGATGGGTTTATGACCCCACCGGGTTATGCATGAACCCCTCTTGATACAGGAGATAGGAGTCCCGGCGGACCAAACCGAATAGATAGAAATCATTTGACTTTGCAATGGGATTTCGGTAAATTGATGTCGTTTGGTTACGACCAAACGAAGGGGTGTTCGGTAAAACGATCTTGAATGAGGGGAGGGGGTGAAGAAAATAAAAGTTTAGAGTTAAGAGTTAAAGGGTAAAAATTATAGTAATATTAAACACTTGGATTCAGAGAGGAGGAGTAAAAATGATGACGGAAATCAGAAAAAAGAGAATTTCAGGATTTATCGTTTTACTTGTGCTGGGGTTCTTCCTTGCCCTCACCACGGGGTGGATGGAGAAAGCATTTGCCCAGACGAAACCGGCCGAAAAAGCAAAACCCGCGGCGGTGAAACCCAAAGCAGCCGTTCCCCAGAAATTGATCGTCGCTTCGGGAACGGATGCCCTCACCATGGATACGCACTTTGCATTGGATGCCCCAACCTTTACCATTCTGGACCATATGGTGGAATCGCTTCTTGAACTTACCCCCAAAGGCGAGATTGTGCCGAGGCTGGCTGAGAAGTGGGAGGTTTCATCCGATGCGACGGAATTTACCCTGAAGTTGAGAAAAGGAATTAAATTTCATGATGGCGCTCCATTTAACGCAGAGGCGGTAAAGGTCACCTTTGATCGCCTTCTCGATCCCAAGGTTGCCATCCGCTACAGATTTTTAGTGGCGCCGATCTCCACGGTGACGGTTGTGGATGAATACACCGTGAAGATGAAGACAAAGATGCCTTTTGCCGCGCTGGTGAGCAACCTGACCCATCAGGCCACTGGAATCCAGAGCCCCGAGTCACTCAAGGCATCCTGGGATAAAGCCGTAACAAAGCCGGTCGGGACGGGTGCCTTCATGTTTAAAGAATGGGTTCCTGGAAACAAGTTTGTCATGGCCCGGAATGATAACTATTGGGGAAAGAAAGCACTTCTTGAAGAAGTGACATGGCGTGTCATTCCGGATGACGCCTCCAGGGTGGTTGCCCTGGAAACCGGCGAGGTCCATGCCTCTGTCCGCATCCCGCCCTTCGATATCCCGCGGTTGAAAGCCAATCCGAAACTTGCCGTGATGGATGCGGCCAGCGTGAGGACGATCTATCTGGGTTTTAACGCCCTGAAAGAACCTTTCAATGATAAGAGGGTGAGACAGGCGATCAACTATGCGGTCAATAAAGAAGCGATCGTCAAGCATGTTCTCGGTGGTGTTGGACGTGTCTCCGACGCGGCAATCAGCCCGGGCATCTTCGGTTACGCCCCGATCAAAACATATGAATACAATATCGAAAAGGCCAAGGCTCTTCTGGCCGAAGCGGGTTTTCCCAAGGGATTTGAGACAACCCTTCATCCCGCCGTCGGTCGATATTACATGGATGCCTCGGTTTGCACGGCGGTAGCCGCAGACCTTTTGAAGGTTGGCATCAAGGCGGATATCAAGATGATGGAATGGGGAACCTACCTTCCTTCCATCCTCCGCGAGAAAGATCAAGTCGAGCACAAGATCTACATGCTTGGCTGGGGTTGCGTCACAGGCGATGCGGACTACGGGCTTTACACCCTCTTCCACTCCGGGGAATGGCCCAAGAAAGGGATGAATGCCTCTTTCTATAAAAACGAAAAACTTGATCAGGTGTTGGATGGGGCACGAAGCACCGCCAACCCCGAAGAGAGAAAGAAACTTTACAAAGAAGCACTAACCATCATCAATGAAGAAGCTCCCTGGCTTTTCCTCCACAGCGAAGTTCAGATGGTGGGCGTCAGGGCCAATGTGAAGGGCATCATTGTCCACCCGACCGAGAGGGTTATTGCCAAAGGGGCATGGATCGAATAACCCATCACGGTTCCTACGAATTAAGGGGCTGATTTTTTCTCCTGAATCTGTTAAGAGAAAGGGTCGGCCCCTTCTCTTAGGATCATGAGTATTCAATCAAAGGTATGACCGGTCAGTATATTATCCGAAGACTCCTCATCATGATCCCGGTTCTTTTCGGGATCTCCCTGATCATCTTTACCATCGTCCGGGTAATCCCCGGTGATCCGGCCGTTGTGTTAGCCGGCCCCCATGCCACAAAAGATGTGGTCGATCAGGTCAGAGTTCAACTCGGGCTGGATCAACATCCGGTGAAACAATACCTTCTCTTTATTGGAAATATTTTCAAAGGAGATCTCGGAGCCTCTAACCGGACAGGACTTCCTGTTACGAAAGAGATCATGGCGAGGCTTCCCTATACCCTCCTGCTTGCCCTTGCGAGCATTCTGGTGGCAACCGTTTTTGGAGTGACGGCCGGAATCATTGCAGGGGTAAAGCAGAATTCGAAATTCGACTATTTAAGCATGCTCATTGCGCTCTTTGGACTGTCCATGCCGGTCTTCTGGCTGGGTTTGATGCTCATGCTTCTCTTTTCCATTAAACTGGGCTGGTTTCCGTCAGTGGGAGCGGAGAGTTTCAAGCACCTCGTCCTCCCGGCGATTACTCTGGGCGCCAATTCCACAGCAATCATTGCCCGGATGACGCGCTCGAGCATGCTTGAGGTGATCCGGCTCGACTATATCCGAACCGCAAGGGCAAAAGGGTTATCCGAAAAGGTGGTGATTTCCCGCCATGCCCTGAAGAATGCCCTGATTCCGGTGGTGACCGTGATCGGCCTTCAGACAGGGACACTCCTGGGGGGCGCCGTGCTCACGGAGATCGTCTTTGCCTGGCCGGGAATCGGGAGGCTTCTGGTGGAGGCGATTCTTTCAAGAGACTATCCAGTGGTTCAAGGTGTCGTGCTGGTGGTAGCCACGATGTTTATTTTCGTCAATCTGATAGTAGATATCCTTTACTCTTATCTCGATCCGAGGATCAGGTATCACTGATTAGAAAATAAGGGTTTCGTCCTACGGTCAGGGTGACGATGCCCGTATCGTTATTCGGTAACGTCTCTCGTTTAAAGAATTTGACGTAACTCTCGGACGCTAAACGAAACGGGCCTCGTAACCGTAACCTTAACCCAAGCCCTCACCATATTTTCAAGGTTTGCGAGTGTGTCGATACCGGCATGACTCATTTGTTGGACATACTTTTAAGGAACGATATTCGAAACAATATCAAATGACTCAGGCACAAAACACAAA
This sequence comes from Deltaproteobacteria bacterium, assembly GCA_020059605.1. GTDB lineage: Bacteria > Desulfobacterota > BSN033 > BSN033 > UBA1163 > RBG-16-49-23. The sequence goes on along the minus strand of JAGVBT010000004.1, from coordinate 4,627 downwards.
CCATACGGAGAAGTTGGTTAAAAATTCAGAGTTCAAAGAGAGGGGTCCCATAGGGGAGGTGTTCCGTCGCCTTTCCAAAAGGGTGACGGCCATGATGGGGCTGGTCATTGTGGTGCTCTTTTTTATTTCCGCGCTCCTGGCCCCCCACCTGGCCCCCCACGATCCCTATGAGCATAGCCTCGCCCATAAGCTCGCCACTCCCTCCTGGGACTATCCCCTGGGACGGGATGAGCTGGGCAGATGCATCCTCAGCCGGATCATTTACGGAGCGCGCATTTCCCTGCTCATCGGGCTCATCGTCATCTCGATCGGCATCTTTATAGGCGTTCCGATCGGGGTCGTCTCCGCCTATTACGGCGGAAAGGTCGATTTCATCGTCCAGCGTTTCGTCGATACGATGTTGGCCTTCCCCGGGATATTGCTTGCTTTGCTTCTCATCGCCATCCTTGGCGTGGGGCTCCATAATGTGATGATTGCCGTTGGGATCTCCACGATCCCCATTTATGCCAGACTGGCCAGGAGTTCGGTGCTGGCCATGAAGGCAAGACAGTTCGTCGAGGCGGCAAGATCGATCGGCGCAAGCAATCTTAGAATCATCCTCCAGCATCTCATTCCGAACAGCCTCTCTCCCATCATCGTCCAATCCACCCTCCACATGGCGACAGCCATCCTCTGGGCGGCAGGACTCGGATTTCTTGGTTTGGGTGTCAGCCCGCCAACGGCCGAATGGGGTGCCATGCTCAACGGAGGAAGGCTCTATATTCGAGTTGCCTACCATGTCGCCACCTTTCCGGGACTGATGATCTTTATCACGGTCCTCGGGTTTAATCTTTTAGGAGATGGATTGAGGGATGCCCTGGACCCGAGATTAAAAACATAGATAATCGCAGCAGTTGGGGTAGGGGCAATTCATGAATTGCCCCTACGGGGTTCGGAGAGAGTCACAAAAAAATATGAGTTTGCTTCAGGTCAGGGATTTAAAAACTTATTTCTATACGGATGCCGGAGTGATCAAAGCGGTCGACAGGGTCTCTTACGACCTCAAGGAGGGGGAGACGCTCGGACTGGTGGGCGAAAGCGGCTGCGGAAAGAGCGTGGGCGCGCTTTCTATCCTTCGCCTGATCCCTAATCCTCCGGGGAAGATCGTCGGTGGAGAGGCGATCTTCGAGGGAAAGGATCTTCTGAGGATATCGGAAGACGAAATCCGCCAAATCCGCGGAAATCGCATTGCCATGATCTTCCAGGAACCCATGACCTCTCTGAATCCCGTCCTCACCATCGGGCTTCAGATTGCGGAGGCGCTGGAGCTTCACCGCGGCTTCGATAAGAAAGGGGCAAGAGGAGAGGTCGCCAGGTTGTTGCGAATGGTCGGCATCCCGGATGCGGAGAGGCGAATCAACGATTACCCGCATCAGTTCAGCGGGGGGATGTGCCAGAGAGTGATGATTGCCATGGGGCTCAGTTGTAACCCCAAACTCCTCATTGCCGATGAACCGACCACGGCGGTCGATGTCACCATTCAGGCACAGCTTCTTGAAGTCATCAAAGAGTTGACCTCCCGGCTCGGAACCGCCGTCATACTGATCACTCATAATTTGGGCGTGGTCGCACGCCATGTGAACCGGATGGCGGTGATGTACGCGGGAAGAATGGTGGAAGTTGGTCCCTCCGTCGAGGTCTATGCACATCCCAGGCATCCCTATACCATCGGGCTGCTGGCTTCTGTTCCGAGACTTGATCAGCCCCGAAAAGAGAGACTGGTCCCCATCGACGGGCAGCCTCCGGACCTCATTCACCTCCCGCCGGGCTGTCCTTTTTTACCGAGGTGCTCTCGCCGAATGGAGCGGTGTTCTGTGGAGGGGCCGGAGTTGAGGGAAGTGGGCCGGGATCATATGGTTTCCTGCTGGGCAGATATCGATTAAAAAAGATGAACGACATTCTGATTGAAGCCAAAAATTTATCCATGTTTTTTCCTATCACCAAAGGGATCATTCGTCAGCGAAGGATCGCAGAGATCAAGGCGGTGGATGATGTGAGCTTCTTTGTCCGCAAAGGAGAGACACTCGGGCTGGTGGGGGAGAGCGGATGCGGAAAGACAACCCTTGGGAGATGCCTGATGCAATTGATTCGGCCTTCCTCCGGAGAAGTCTATCTTGAAGGGGAGAATCTATGCAATATGGAGGCGGAACAGCTTCGGCTGATCAGGCAGAAGATGCAGATCATCTTTCAGGATCCGTTCGACTCCCTTGATCCACGGATGACCGCCGGTGAGATCGTGGCCGAGCCCTTAAGGGTTCATACAAAGATCAGGGGAAACGAGCTGAAGGAGAAGGTAGCAGGACTCCTGCGCGTTGTCGGTCTCGATTCTTCCATGGCAAGCCGATATCCCCATCAGTTCAGTGGGGGACAGCGCCAGAGACTGGGGATCGCCCGCGCCCTATCGATCCGGCCCAAATTTATCGTCTGTGATGAACCGATCTCGGCCCTCGATGTCTCCATTCAGGCACAGATCATCAACCTTCTGGAGGATCTCCAATCGGAATTCGACTTAACCTATCTCTTCATCGCCCACGACTTATCCGTGGTTCGACACCTCAGCCACCGGGTCGCTGTCATGTACCTGGGGAAGATCGTTGAGATTGCCAATAGGGATGCCCTCTACCGGGTTGCAAAACATCCCTATACCGTAGCCTTGCTCTCTGCCGTGCCGATTCCGGATCCGGTCGTCGAGGCAACACGGGAACGGATCATTCTCAAAGGGGAACCGCCCAGCCCCATCGCCCTCCCTCCAGGATGCAATTTCCATCCCCGATGCCCCATCGGCATCGAGGCCTGCCGGGAGGAAATTCCATCTCTCAGAGAGATTGAAAGGGGTCACTGGGTCGCCTGCCATCTCGCTTAAAATAACGGACTGGGGGGAATCCATTAAAATTATATGTTGACCGGCGAGTTGGATTTTAAAACGTGTTTTCATGCCTCGAAACGTCTTTCTCGACCGGCTGCTCCTATGTTCCCATAGGTGTGACACGGCCAGCAGGCCACTTTAGGCTTAAGCTTCGTCAGGTAAGCAGAGGCTATGGGTCCTTAATCATTTTAAGTAAGCCCTGATCTTTCCCGCAATCACAGAGCCTGTAAATCTTTCCATCGCAGCCACCCCCTTTTGGACTCTCTTGATCCACCCCTTCCCGTGACTTCGGATTTCCTCCCAGGCGATCCCGATATCACCCGGACGGTCTTCGAGAAGAATTGAGAAAACCTGAGCGGCCTGGGTCAGATCTTTTTCACGCCTTGTATGCATCATTGCCTCCCGCTCCCCGGACACAATGAGCTTATGAATTGCAAAGCGTGCCGGGTCAGGAACATTGACGAGAACCCCGCCACCGTCAACGATCACACCCCGCACCGGGCGAGAAATCAAGAAATCCAAAAAAGGAAGGGGCTGAGCGGCCGCTTTCAGTCTGGGAATGAAGACGGGTTTCTGAACTCGCCTGCCGCGAAGGGGAGTCAGTAGATCCAACCGAAGCCCCTTGCCACGAACAACGAATGAAGTTGAAGGTTTCCTGGGATCAAGCTGGGGCACCGGAAGAAAACCCATCTGGAGTGCTTCCAGGACACCGGGAATATCCGAACCAGGACCCGGAAAGGCGATACTCAAGGACGGCTCAGCCGCAATATCGATATCCTGAGTCCGTATCGTTCCCCCGGCCCATCTGACGCCTAAGAGATTCCCGAGAACCAGAAAAGCGTGGGTACCGACAAGCACTCCATCCAATCGAAAGGCGCCTGCGTCTGAAAGGGCTCGTAATATTCGGGCCGAGGCCGAGTCCGTCAACAGAGCCCCCCCCGCCCTTAATAACGCGCAGAGACGCTTGATTCCGGCTGCATCCTCCTCAAAGAGAGATCGGGCTTCTTGGTAATTCTTTACGAATTTTTCCAAACTACTGTCTCTCCGTCCAATGTAGATCTGTCGCTTGATTCCACCGGGATCGGAATACTGGAAATAATAGTAGGCTTCGCCTTTGATCTTTTTTATGACAAAGGTTCCCGGCACATGGGAGATAGATCTACGGGCATCGATCTCCAATAACCTATCTAAGAGTTCGGTATACAGGTTTTGAACCTCCAGCGGCATTCTCTCCATCGTTAATCTCCTTTCCCTCCCTTTATACGCAGATTATCAGAAATCTGCGTATAATACAAGGTCCATTATGTGTTTCTGACCTCTCCGGATCAGATCGAACGGTTAAGGGGAATGACGCTGCGTTTTTATGAGAGAATCTTTTCGCGAGTGAAGCGTTGGCCAGGTCGCTTTCTTCTCTGTCTGCTTGCGGGAAAAAAGACCGTGGCGTGCCTGCAAGACTCCCTTCCCCCAGTGGCCTACTTTCAGGAGCAGATCAAGCAGGGGAGAGGATCGCCTTTTCTATCATGCGCCTGTTGTGATGATCACGCACGCGGAATCCTGGGACAGTTGCTCTTCGTTTAATTGCTCGGTGGCACTCTATAATGGCTCATTGATGGCGCATGATAGTGAGATAGCTCATCATCTTATTCGCATTAACAGATTTTTCTCCTGAGCGCTCTCCGTTCCCTTCCATTATTGTATAAAATAATTATTATTTTTATTTCT
>JAGVBT010000120.1 GCA_020059605.1 Deltaproteobacteria bacterium | reverse complement strand
GGGTTAAGTCCAGCGATTCCTTTAAGACATCCGATTAACCGCCATTCGAAGCCTTGAAGAGCGATTTACCCATGGCCGGTTCTGCAACTGTAAGGTATACATGCATTTCTAATCTGTGTCATCGGCCCCCAATCGGTGTCATCAGAGATTTCTGGACTTTTATATAAGTCTCTAAAAAAAAGATTGACATCCCTTTTTTAAACTGATAATAATGCTTGACCATTTGGATGGGAGAAGTTGGATTGGAGTAAGAGGGTGAATCATTTCGACGGCTTTTTTTAAAGGAGGTGGGGAGATCAGGAAGCAGTGCTTTTTGGGAAAATTATTTCAAGGAGGTAAATCGATGAAAAAGAAATTATTTCTCATTTTATTAGCCATGTGTTGTGTCATGAGTTTTTCTTTTCTTTCCTTTCCGATGACGGTTTTTGCGCAGGGAAAACCCATTGTTCTCGGGCTGCCATCTTCCTTTTTCCAGCCCCTGGTTAAATCCGGAAGGGTTGCCGTGGAAATGGCCATTGACGAAATCAACGCTGCGGGCGGAATTTTAGTGAAGGATGAAGGGGTGAAACGGCCATTGAAGTTAGTCACGGCGGACACACGGTGCGGCGAACCCGGCACCCCGGTTCAGGCAGCCTTGATGGCGGTTGATAAGATGGTCACCGAAGAAAAACCGGATGCCCTTGTGATCGCTCCCTTTCGCTCCGAGGCGATGGTGGCAACGATGGACCTAATATCGAAGTATAAGCTGATCACGCTCCAGACCATTGCTCAAACCCCCAAGCTGATCGAAATTTTCAAAGGGGATCCCGAAAAATACAAATACTGGTTCCGCGCAACGACCAATTCGACTTACGTGGGAACGACCTCGGCGAACACGATTGACGCTGTTCGAAAGCAATTCGGTCATGATAAGTTATTCATGATCGCCCAGGATACGCTGTGGGCAAGGGCGGCTGCCGATGCCACAAAAGGAAGTTTGGAGGGCCTCGGCTGGAAGACCGTGGGGTATGAACCCGTGGCCGTGGGCACCAATGACTTTTCTGCCGTCCTGAGCAAGGCGAGAACCTCGGGAGCCCAGATGCTTTATGTCGTCGGCGATATGCCCACCCTCCCGGTCTGTTTCAAACAGTGGAAATCGATGAAGATTCCGACCATGCTCTTTCTCGATTTTGCCGTGGTCACATCAACAAAGGCATGGGGGACCTATGGAGAGGACCTGGACTATGTAATCGTCCTACCGTTTCCCGGGGGAACCGGCGCTCCGGTGAAAGCTCTTCCAAAATCGATCGAATTCCACAATCGCTGGAGAGATAAAAAATTGCCCTTGATGGACGACCCCAGGACTGTCTCATCCGCCTATGACGCCGTCTATATTCTGAAGGATGCCATTGAACGGGCCGGTTTTGTCCCCTCGAAAAATCCCGATAAGTTTGTCGGCTTCCTCGAAGCAACGGACTTACAGGGTGTGTCGGGAAGAATAAGGTTTGACAAGGCCAGCCATCAGCAGGTCTTCGATGGAAATCCGAAAGAGTCCTCCATCATCGTCGCCTATCAATGGAGAGCAGGGAAGATGGTGCCGATCTTTCCCGATGCAGTTGCCGAGGCCAAGGTCGAATTGGCCCCGTGGGTAAAGTAAGCAATTAAAAAGTAAGCAATTAAAAGGATTCGAGGGGTCCAGGGGCAAGGGTTCGAGGGGATTTAAATATTTTTATACAAATCATTTTCCTGAAGACTTGAACCCTTGAATCCTCGAATCCTTCGACCCTAATTCAAAACTATGGAAATCCTCATCTACGGCATTACCAATAGCGTCACGCTGGCGTTGATGGCTATAGGGTTCAGTCTGACCTTCGGCATCAGCGGCGTGGCCAATTTTGCCCACGGAGCCTTCTATTTATTGGGCGGCATTTTAACCTGGATTTTTATCAACCACCTGGGAATTCCTTATTTTCTCTCTGCCCTGCTGTCCATCCTCCTGGTCGGTCTTCTCGGCTTTTTGCTATACTGGGGGCTCATGCTGCGCCTCCGGGGGTTGGCCATCAATGAGGTCATCGCCACCCTGGCGGCAGCCATCGTCATCATTGAAGTGTTACGGTGGCTGGGATTCTCAGGATTTACTTATGTTCTGCCTGAGTTCATCAAGGGAAGCGTCAACATCGGACGCGTTTGGCTGGATTATCAACGCATTTTTCTTGTGGCCATAGGCGTTGCATTGATCCTCTTATTCTATTTATTTACACACCACACAAAAACGGGCCTCTCGTTCAGGGCGATCGCCCAGAATGAGAGAACCGCTATTTCATTAGGGATCGATTCGGATTGGACGGCGGCTCTCAGCCTGGCGTTTGGGTCGGCGCTCGCCGTCATCGCCGGTTTAGCCATTTTGCCGTTAGGGTCCATTGATACCGAGCTGGGTTATGACATCCTGATCTATGCCCTCGCCGTCGGCATCGTCGGCGGGCTGGAGAGCATTCCGGGAATTGTTGTGGCCAGCTTCATCCTCGGTTTCTCCCAAATCGCCGTCGCCACCTTTTTCAAGGCACAGTGGCAGACCGTCGTCACCCTGGGCGCCATTGTCGTGATCCTGGCCGTGAAGCCATCCGGATTATTCGGGAAGTACAAGGAACTGGAAGAAAGAGTTTAACATGGCAGAAGCTGTTCGATATCGAAGGGAAAGAATCGACCGGGGGATCAAGGCCAGAAGCGACACCATTTACACCCTTGCTTCTTACAGGGATATGCTGTATCTCTTACTCCCCCGAATCTTGCCTGTTGCGATGCTTCTTTGCCTTCCCTTATTGCTTGGAGGCAGTTACTGGGGGAAAGTGATATTTTATGCTTGTATCTTTGCTCTTCTTGCTTTGAGCTGGGATTTCATGGCCTCGGTCGGTTTGGTTTCCCTCGGACAGGCGCTCTTCTTCGGTATTGGGTCATATGTTGCCGGTGGGTTAAATTTTTACCTCAAATGGCCCATGTTTTTAACCATTCCCGCAGCCACCCTTGGCGGAGCCCTCATCTGTACCATCCTCCTCGTGCCGGTCGTGAGATTAAGAGGGGTCTATTTTTCCATGGTCACGTTGATCCTTCCACTATTATTTGCCCACTTGATCGAGACACTGGAGATTCTTGGCGGAACGTACGGATTGCTCTCTCTGACGCCTTTCCCCAACCATTGGTTAGCGGTCTATATCGCTATCCTCGCCGTCATGTTAGTGCTCTTTGGGTTTCGGAAGTTGATCAATGAAGATTTTGGATTGGTGCTGAGAGGGATCAGGGATGACGATCGGGTCGTTATGGCAGGCGGGATCAATATCTACTGGTATAAAGCCCAGGCCATATTTATTGCGAGTGCGGTGGGGTGTTTTGCCGGGGCCTTGATGACTCACTATTACCAGTTTGTGGGCCGCTCCGCCTTTGCCCTTGATTATACGATCCTTCCCCTGGCGGGTGCGGTGGTCGGAGGGCCGGGTAGTTTTGCAGGCGCAACCCTTGGAACATTTATCCTGGTTCCTCTCTCCGAAGCTCTTCGCGCTCTCGGAGGGTTGAGGATGGCTCTGTACGGGATCATCTTGATTGGAGCATTGGCTGTTTTGCCTGAGGGCATCTTCCACTATATTGAAAGGAAGTACCACCAAGTCGAGAGAGATATAGGGATTTAGAATGCCGGATGAAATCATATTAAAGGTGGAACAGTTGACGAAACGGTTTGGGGGTGTGACCGCTGTCGATCAGATCAGTTTTCAGCTTCGAAAGGGAGAATTCCTTGGCGTCATCGGCCCGAATGGCTCGGGAAAGACGACGCTCATCAATCTGATCAGTGGTTTTGTCAAACCGACGTCCGGCAAGATCGCCTACCGGGATAAGGATATCACAGGAAAGGCCCCATATACCATCGCCTGCCTCGGCATTTCCCGCAGTTTTCAAATGGTTCGAACCTTTCATAAACTACCTGCCTTTAAAAACCTCATCGTGCCTTTATACTCTCCGAGAGTGAAGAAGTTTGGAGGCGGAAAATACGGAGAGAGGGATGATATCGCCATCGACCTTCTGGATGATCTGGGGTTTGAGCGTGACTCCGCAGTTCCTTATAAAATGGCGGGAAGTCTTCCGCATGGTTACCTGAAAAGACTTGATCTAGCCCGTTGTATGGCGCTCCGTCCGGACCTCTTGATCCTTGATGAACTCTTCTCGGGAATGGCAATGTCTGAGGTTGCGGCCACCCTTCCGGTGATTGAGAAATTTAACAGGGAAGGGTTGACCATTGTGATGGCCGAACACCGCCTCAAGGAACTCTTCCGGGTGGCTAACCGGGTGATTGTTCTCAATTTCGGGCAGAAGATTGCGGATGGCACACCCAAAGAGGCGATGAACCGCGAGGAAGTTCAGAAAGCCTATCTCGGGACGGAAGTCGAAGGGTAAAAAATAGTTCGGAGCGATGAGTTCGACTATCTGCCGCAGGCAGGGAGTTCGGAGAAATGAATTCGAATGGGGTGACACGGATCACAGTCACGGACACAATCCCGGGAAAGTAAGATTGGATAGGATGCTGGAAATTAAAAACCTGATGGTCTTTTTTGAAAATGCACTTGCCTTAAATGACCTCAACATCGAGGTGCACAGAGGCGAGATCGTCAGCGCCCTGGGTTCCAATAGCGCAGGAAAAACGACGTTGATGAATACCATTTCGGGCCTGATCATTGATATGAAAGTCAAAGAGGATCGAAGGGGGGGAGAGAGGATCACGTTAATGGGAGAAGTCCGGTTCGAAGGGGAGGATATCCTTTTGACAAAGCCGAGCCTGAGGATCCGTAAAGGGATTGCTTTGAGCCGGGAGAGGCATCCCATCTTTCCTGAAAGCGATATTGAGGAAAATTTGAGAATAAGCACCTACTTGCGAAGGGATCCTGGGATTCATAAGACCTTTGATTTTGTATATTCTATCTTCCCTCCCTTGATCAAGCTGAAGAAAAGAAAGGCCGGCTTTTGCAGCGGGGGGGAACAACAGATGCTATCTATCGGTATGGCATTAATGACGAAACCTAAGTTACTGCTTTTAGATGAACCTCTACTCGGTCTCAGCCCGGCGATGCAGAACAGTTTGATCCAGGCGGTTAAACAAATTAGACAGGAAGGGATTACTGTTTTGGTGGCAGAACAGTTTGCCAGACCTCTACTACCCATTGTGGACCGCGGTTATGTCATAGAAAATGGCATGCTCACCTTGGAAGGATCGGGCCAAGAGCTCAGAGAGAATCCGGAGATAAGGTCCACTTTCATGGGGGTCTAAGGGACGTCAGGAATGACAGGATTACTCGCAGATACAACGTACGAAGCCTTTGAGGAGGTGGTCAAACGGTCACCGGATAAACCGGCCCTGATCTTTTTGGGAGAGGAGTATACCTTCTCAGAGGTTCATGAAATGGTATTGAAGCTGGCTGCTTCCTTATATCAAATAGGGGTTGAAAAGCAGGAGAAAGTGATCGTCTATCTTTATAACCTTCCTCAAACGATCCTTGCCTGGTTAGCCCTTCAGCGTCTCGAAGCCGTTCCAGTGATGGTGGCTCCTGTTTATACGGCTTATGACATCCGATATATGGCCAATGATGTCGGGGCGAAGATCATCCTCTGCATGGACACCAATGTTAGTTATGTGATGGATATCTTTGACGAAGCCCCCATCCGAAAGGTTATCGTCACGAGTATGACGGACCTCCTGCCCCGGTGGAAAAATTTCATCGGAAAGGGGTTTGGCAGAGTCCCCTCCGGCAAAATCCCAAAGGGGAAGGAATTTATTTCGTTTCGAGAGTTGTTAAAAGATGGTCGTCCCTTTTCCCTCCCTCCTTTCCAGGGAAAAGCAGAGGATACCGCCGTCATGCTTTACACCGGCGGCACCACTGGCTTTCCAAAGGGTGTGCCTCTTTCAGGCGGTCTTTTTCTCTACAGAATTGATGAATGGGCCAAGGCGGCTGAGGCCGTTGTGCTTCTGGGAGAGGGGATATCTCTTTTATCCGCTCCTCTCTACCATGTCATCGGCCAGATGGATGGCTTGACGCCCCTCCTGATCACGGGCGAGCCCTTAATCGTCATGCCGCGAGTAGTCCTCGATGCGATGTTCGACCATATTCAACGATATACGGTGACCCGCATGTTTGCCGTTCCGGCGATGTACCGGATGATTCTGGAACATGACCGATTAGATTACTACGACCTGAGTTCCCTTAGATATTGTGGCACGGGCGGTGATGTCCTCCCGACAGAGGTTGCCAACAGGTGGCATAAGAAGTTTGGCATTCCTCTTTATCAGGGTTATGGCGCCACCGAGCTATGTGCCGCTATTTCCCTCAGCTATGCCAAGGATGGAATTCCTCCGGAGGGTTCTGCGGGGAAAATCTCCCCCGGCAGCAAGTTTAAGTTAGTCGACCCGGATACCTTGGAGCCCGTTCCCCCGGGTGAACCGGGCGAGTTACTGGCGACCTCTCCCTATGCCGTCAAGTCTTATTGGAATAAACCTGAAGAAACAGAGAAATGTTTTTTTGAAATCGACGGGGAGGTCTGGTACCGGACGAAAGATATCGTTGAAATTGATAAAGAGCACTGGCTTTACTTCAGAGATCGGTCCGTCGATCTCATCAAGCACAAAGGTTACCGGATCGCTGCCGCCGAAGTCGAACGGGTGCTGCAGGAGCATCCGGCCGTGATTGCCGCCAGTGTCGTGGGCATCCCGGATGAAAAGGTCGGAGAACGAATTAAGGCCTTTGTTGTCCTCAAGGAAGATATTAAAGGGATCAGCGGGTTTGAACTCAACAAATGGTGTAAAGAGCGATTGGCTCCCTACAAGGTTCCTCAATACATTGAATTTCGAGATATGCTGCCCAAATCGAAAGTGGGCAAATTTCTGCGCAGGGAGCTGAGAGAAGAGGAACGGAGAAAAGTATCCGAATAAGGGGGGAAAAAATGACAGTGAGAAGTTTTACAATTTACGATCTTTTTAAAAGGAACGGGAAGATTTATAAAAACCGGACGGCCATCCAGACAGAAAATCAGCGGATCACTTTCGGGGAACTCTTTGGGCAGGTCAATATTCTGGCCGGAACATTAAATCGCAAAGGGGTTAAAAAAGGGGACCGCATTGCCGTGCTTGCGAAGAATTACCCTGAATATTTAACCCTGATGGGCGGCATTGCCGCTCTTGGGGCGATTATGGTACCCATCAATTTTCGCCTGACCGCTGACGAGGTTGGCTATAACCTTACCAACACCGAACCTGTCATGATCATTGTCGACCCCGATTTTGAAAAGACCATTTCGGACCTGCAGCCCATCTGCCCCTGGGTAAGGGACTATGTGACATTCGGTCCGGGAGGAGAAAAGTTCAAGTCCTTCGATTCCCTATTAAGCGGGCAGCCGGCCAAAGCCGTCGACCTGGACGGGGACGACCCTTACATCATCATGCATACGGCCGCCGTCCAGGGAAAACCTCGCGGCGCTATCATCAGCCATCATAACCTGATCGCCTGCTCCATTCAGGGGATCGGACTCTTCGCCCTTTCACCTGAGGACTCCTACCTCAATATTCTTCCCCTGTTTCACATTGCGGGGATGATGGCATCCCTGACCATGATGCATGTGGGGGGGAGAAATCTGATCATGTCAAAATATGATCCGAGAGTCGCCTTAAAGACGATCCACGAAGAGAAAGTGACCGTCATCGGAGACTTTCCGCCCATCCTGCTCCAGTTACTTGACGAGGCGGCAAAGGGAGAGTTCACCCTCTCCTCCATAAAACATGTGCTGGGTATTGAATTGCCCGAGACGATTAAGAAGTTTGAAAGCCTGGGGCATGGCCAGTTCTGGCTGATCTACGGCCAGACGGAGACGATGGGCTTGACCTGCATCTGCGCAAACCGGGAAAAACCCGGCTGCGCAGGAAGGGCAAGTCCACTTATAAATATTAAAATCGTGGATGAATTTGACCATGAGGTGGAAGCGGGAAAGGTGGGTGAGATTTTACTCCAGAGCCCCATGATCTTTCACGGCTACTGGAGAGAAGAAGAGCTGACACGCCATACCTTTCGTGACGGCTGGCACCATACCGGCGATGCAGGCAGGCTGGATGAAGACGGATTTCTTTGGTTTGCGGGCAGAAAGGCCGAGAAGGAGCTGATTAAACCCGGCGGAGAGAATGTCTATCCCGTAGAAGTCGAGAAAGTCATCCTTGAACACCCTGGGGTCCAGGAGGTATCGGTGATCGGCGTTCCTGACCCGAAATTCGGAGAGGGTATTAAAGCCGTCTGTGCTTTGAAACCGAATGTGAAACTGTCGGAGAAGGAACTGATCGATTTCGTGGCGAACAGAATTGCACGGTATAAAAAACCGGGTTATGTTCAGTTTGTCGAAGGACTTCCTAAAAAAGAGGATGGCTCCATCGACCGTCCAAAAGTGAAGGAACTTTACGGGAAGTAGGAGAGCTTATGAAAAAAGTGGCCATTGTGGGAATCGGGCATGGAAAATTCGGGGTGAGATCGGATGCCTCGCTCCGTGAATTGATTTTCGAGGCCGTGAAGGCCTGCCTTGATGATGCGGGTCTTTCACTCAAAGAGGTGGATAGCATGGTAACCGGTGTGGCCGGAGATGAATTCTCCTTCGGCATTCAGCCCTCCGCACAGGTCCACGACTACATCGGGTTCCATCCCAGGGCCAATTTCCGTGTCGAGGGGGCCTGCGCCACCGGAAGTGTGGCGCTGAGGACTGGATGGATGACCATCGCCTCCGGCCTCGCAGATCTCGTCCTGGTGGCCGGGGTTGAGAAGATGACGGAGGTTCCTACCAGCATGGCCACGGAAATCATGGGCCGGGCAGGCGATGCGACCTGGGAATATCCGTTCGGAACGACTTTTCCGGGTTACTATGCGATGATCGCCAACGCCCATATGGCCGAACATGGAACCACCGAAGAACAGCTGGCCAGGGTGGCAGTGAAGAATCACTACTATGGGAGCCTCAACCCCTATGCGCAGATGCAGAAGGAGATTACGCTGGACAAGGCCATGACCTCTTTCACCGTGGCCTATCCGCTCAAGCTTTATGATTGCAGTCTGATCACCGATGGAGCGGCCGCCATCCTCCTTGCATCTGAAGAGAGAGCGAAAGCGATCTCAAAGAAACCGGTCTGGATCGCCGGGCTTGGTTGCGGGACGGATTCGATGAGGCTGGGTGACAGGAAATCCTTAACCTCTCTGCAAGCCACTCGTGAAGCGGCCAAAACAGCCTATAAAATGGCAGGGGTGGGGCCGTCGGATATCGATGTTGCCACGGTGCACGACTGCTTCACCATTGCCGAAGTCATTGCCTACGAGGACCTCGGGTTCTGCGAGAAAGGAGAGGGGGGAAAGTTGATCGAGGCAAAGGAAACCTATGTGGGAGGCCGCATTCCGGTTAATGTCGATGGCGGGTTGAAGTCAAAAGGCCATCCCCTCGGAGCCACAGGGGTTTCCATGGCCATTGAAATCAGCAAGCAGTTAAGAGAGGAGGCCGGCCCAAGGCAAGTGAAAGATGCGGAGATTGGCCTGACCCATAACGTCGGCGGATCCGGCCAGCTTTCACTCATTCATATCTTCAGGAGGGAATAGGATGGAGTTCAAGAATTTTTCACTTTTCATCAACCAGACGAAAGTGGGCCGTTTTGCGGATGAGCTGGCAGGGGGTAAGATTATGTCCACACTCTGCAAGAAGTGCGGAAAGCAATACTACCCTCCGCAGGCTGATTGCCCGTCCTGTATGGGAAGTGATATGGAGTGGAAAGAGATCAAAGCCGAGGGCAAACTTCTCACCTTTACAAAAATTCACGTCCCTCCGGAACATTTTGCCGTACGGCAACCCCTGATGCCCTTCTCGAGCGTTCAATTCGAGCCCTGCCCGGTCGGAATCATTGAAGTGGAGAAAGGGTTGCCCGTCATGGGCTGGATTCCCAAAATGGATGTCAAGAAGATCAAAGTGGGAATGAGGATGAAGGCCTCGCCTCTCACCCTCCCCGACGGCAAGATCACGATTGTGCTGGAAGCAATTTAAACAAAGGGTTCAAGGAGCCAAGGGTTCAAGGATTCAAAAAACTGTATTGATTAACGGACACTTGAACCCTGGACCCCTTGACCCCTTGAACCCTATCATTAAGATAGCCACCTTTTTCTTCTTCGGTAGTGTTTCACCTCCCGGAAACTTTTCCTTTTCCCGACCTGGCTCAGCCCGAGGTAAAACTCCTTGATATCCTCGTTTTCCCTTAATTTGGAAGAGGGGCCGTCCAAAACGACCCGCCCATTTTCCATGATATAACCATAATCCGATGTGGAAAGAGCGATCTTCGCATTCTGTTCCACCAATAGGATGGAGGTTCCCTCCTCATGGTTGATCTTTTTGATCATTTCAAAAATTTCTTTGACGAGGAGGGGACTGAGCCCCAGAGAGGGTTCATCGAGAAGCATCACCTTCGGATCCGACATCAAGGCTCGCCCCATGACCAGCATCTGTCTTTCTCCGCCGGAAAGGTAGCCGCTCACATGTCCCCTGAGATCTTTCAGTCTTGGGAAATATCGATAAACCGATCCGAGATCTTTTGAAACGGCCTCCCTGTCTTTTCGCGCATAGGCTCCCACCCGAAGATTTTCCTCAACCGTGAGATGCTCGAACATGCGGCGGCCTTCCATCACCTGGACAATCCCCATCTGGACAATCTCTTCGGGGGCCATACCATCAATTCTCTCTCCTTCAAACTCGATGCTTCCATCCGTAACATCGCCCAATTCCGTATAGAGGACCCCTGAAATAGCCTTGAGCGTTGTCGTTTTCCCTGCGCCATTAGCGCCCAGGAGAGAGATGATCTTTCCATCGGGCACCTCAAGGGAGACCCCTTTCAGAACCAGGATCACATCACTGTAAATCACTTCTATGTTATTGAGGCGAAGCATAGGTTTCTCAACCTTTGGCTACTTCAACATCGCGTTTCGCCTGCCTATGCCGAAGCCCCTGCCCTCCCCTAGGCTTCTGGAGGCGGGGCTTCGCGCAGGCAGGTGCCTCGAATTTAGAATTTCCTATTTCTTGATGGGTGCCACAAACTCCAATGTCGTTGTGGCGAGCGCTCCGGAGTCCGCCCCCGAGGCCTTGATCGTATAGATTCCCGTAGGAATGGGATTGAGCGTTTTGGGATCCGGTGTCAGAATTGGAGTCCATCCCACTCGAAAGAGGGTGTTCAATTTTGCTGTGGCAGGGACCTCTCCCTTGAAATTGCCTGCCTCATCCGCCTCACCGTAGGCGATCCCGACATCCTCTCCAGGCTTTACCCCCTGTATTTGTACACCCGAAGGGAGAACCAGATCCACAACCACCATCTCTTTGGGTTTCCACCCCGTCCCTGTGAACACGATAGGAACCCTCAAGATGCCCGGGAATGCGAGTTCCACTTTTTCAGGAGTTACAGCGACCGTGGCTTTTGGCTTCGGGGGTGGGAACAGAGTGCTACAGGCCGCAAACGGCAAAAGGAACATTAAAAGACTAAAAACGATGATTATCTTTTTGAAAGAGTTCATCAATTTTCCCCCCTTTCTTTTTAAAATTTGTGAAGTGATACGGCATCAGGAGCCTTTATCCAATCCGATATGGGAACCACATTTCCTCCCTTGACCTGATAAAATTTGACCTCCCAACTTCCCCGGCGCGAGGTCGGGCTGTAAGCACAGGGACCCTGAAGTCCGGCCCTCTGCACGCCTGTCAGTTTTTGGTAGGTTTGGTAGATGACCTCTCCATCCAATTTTTTATAACCCACTTCTTTCAGAGCGACCTTTAACGCTGCTTCAAGCGTCATGGCCCAGGCCATTCCAATGGTATAGACTTCGTTCATATCCTCCAATTTACCGCGGCCATACTTTGTCCAAAGATTGGCCAGTGGATGTTTTCTGGCATCGTCTCCACGGAGATAGTAAGAGACGATCACAGTTCCTTCCAGGGCTTCGGGGTGAAGCCGGGTGCCGAGGGAAGTAGGACCCCAATAGTCACAGAAGAATTGGATGGTTTTGGTTAGCCCCAATTTATGGGCATCTCGAATCACATTGGTCGGTGTGGGATCGACCCCGCCTACGAAGATATAATTGACATCCGCTTTTGCCAGCCGGTTGAGATAAACGGTATGATCCATGGTGCCAGGGGGGAAAAACTCCGGTGGAGCGAGAGTGACTCCCATCTTCTCAGCGTACTCTTTTCCGCCCCGGAGAGGTTCCTTTCCATAAGCGCTATCCCAGGAGATGAAACCGAGCTTGGGCATTCCTGTTTTTCCCTTTTTCTTCCAGTCCGCAAGGAGCCAGTCAACGGTGGCAGCAAAGGCGTCCTGATAGGTCGGACCCCAGGCAAATATCCTACCAAGATTAGCCTGAAATTCACCGTCTCCTGGAACGAGTTGAACTAACTTATCTTTTGTCGCCAATGGAGCAACGGCTTTGCCAATAGGGGTCCCGATGGCGTTGACCACCAAAAGTTTGGGCTCATTGCGGTACCGTTTGTAGGCGGAGACTCCTCTTGCCACATCATATCGTGTGTCCACTCCGATGAACTTTATCTTCACGCCATCCACACCGCCCCTTGAATTTAAATCTTTAATGTAGTCCTCGCAGCCCATATCCGCAGGCACATTGAGCCCCGCAATGGCCGCTGTATAATCCGCGAGGCTCAAATAAGTGACTTCCCTCTGGGCATGACCCGGAATTACTCCGGCAATAAAAAGAAAAATAAGCATGATTATTCCACATAATATCTTTCTCATCGTAACCTCCTTTCGTTTTAAAAGGGTTCAAGGATTCGAGGATTCTGGGGTTCGAGTTTTAAATTTTATGTTCGGATGACTGGAAGCCTTGAATCCTTGACCCCTGGAACCCTTCCAATCTATCTATTAATTTTCAAATCACCTCCTTTCATTGCTTGCCCCTCTTTTAATAGAGGGAGTTAGTGTGAAAATGGATAGAGCCGATAAGAGGACTTAAAGATTTCCCAGCGATGGGCGAGCCCTCTTGGTTCAAAGATTAAGAAGATAATAAGGACGATGCCGAATACTGAAACGCTCATGGATGCTGCCGGATGGATCCCGATCCAGGGGAAAACGGCTGCCAACAATGGAGCCGCAAACATGACTCCCTCCTCAAGAAGGCGGAGGAAAATGACACCGAAAAAGACTCCCGGAATGCTCCCCCCGCCACCAATGATGAGCATCCCAATGTAATTCAGGGCATGGAGCAGCGTGAATTGTTCAGGGTGAACCACTTGAATCCAGTGAGCCCATAACGAACCAGCGATCCCCGCATAAAAACAGGAGATGAAGAAAGCAAGAAGTTTATAACGGTAGAGCTCGATCCCCATTACCTCGGCGGCCAGGTCGTTGTCGCGGATAGCCACAAAAGCCCTGCCGATGCGGGTCCGGACCATGTTTCGGGCGCCATAGGCCATCAGGAGCATCACGGTAATGATGATGTAGTAAATTCTTTCATCACTGTCGAAGACAAAGCTTCCGATCTGTGGTGCGGGTGGATGCAACCCCTGCGTCTTTCCTGTGATCTCAAGGTGAGGGATCAACCACATCACAACAAAATGGATAGCGATGGTCGCCATGGCGAGATAAAAGCCCTTGATGCGGAGGGAAGGAGCGCCCCCGCCCAATCCGATTAACCCTGCAACGATCCCTGAAATGGGAAGCGCAATAAAGAAGGAGAGGCCGGCCTTTCCGGTGAGGATGGCCGAGGTGTAAGCGCCGATGGCCATGAAAGCAGCCTGCCCAAAGGAGATCTGGCCACAGTAACCGCTGACGAGTTGAAGGCCCAGGACGATGATAATGGTGATGCTGAGATGATTGATCAGGCTGATGAAATAATAGGAACCGAAGAGGGGGAAGATGTAGAGAAGAACGAGCGCTCCGATCAGAAGTCCCCAATGCCTTTTGATTCGAAAAATCGCCATGTCCTGGCCATAACGCTCGTCAAACGTCCCGCAAGGCCTCATGTTAAACCCCAGAAATCCGAAATTCGAATATCGAAACTCGAAACAATTTCTAAATCCGAATCACCAAATGGTTTAATATTATTCTGTTTTTCTTAAAATTGAACCAAAAATATTCATCAGCTCCGTAGCTTCATTTTCCAAGTCTTTTCTTTCATTTTCCAGATCAGATTTGGCATCGGTGTCAATTAACCTCAACCAATATCGACTTTCCTTGGCCTCCTTTCGACATATTTTAATTCTTAGAAGAAAGTCTTTTTTACCGAGAGCCTCGTTTGCCTCAATGTAATTCGAACCAACAGAACCAGATGCCCTAACAAGTTGTTTTATATCTTCAATATTTGATATAGTTTTAGGTAATTTTTTAACGAAGGCCCTAACATTTTTAGCAAATTGAGGAGTTCGTTCTTCTAAATCATACGGTTTTGAATTTTGTGTTTTGGTCATTCGAGATTGTTTCGGATTTCGAAATTCGGATTTCGAATTTTTATTTCTACACTCTTTCGATTCTCTTCAACCCGAAGAGACCATAAGGTTTGATCAGTAAAATAATCAGGAGCAGCACATAGGCTGCCACATCTTTCAGGCCCCCTCCCACCAGAGGATCGAGATAACCTGCAAAAACATTTTCAAGAACACCCAAGATCAGTCCGGCCAGGAGAGCGCCCGGTAAAGAGTCCAGTCCCCCGAAGAGGGCGACGATTAATCCTTTGATGCCGATGTAGGGAAGGGGGAAATGGATATCCATCACGTAAGCCGTCCCCATACCGGCGACCGAGGCGACGGCCGCAGAAATGATCCAGATCAGGGAGAAGATCGTCCTCACATTGATTCCTGTACTCTGGGAGAGCTGATGGTCCTCTGCCGTTGCGCGCATCCCCAATCCCGTCTTGGTGAATCGAAAAAAGAGAGCTAAAAAAAGAAAAACGAACAGAACCACGCCAAAACTGATCAACTGTACGACCCGGATCGGCACGCTCATCATTTCGAATTCTCCGAGGGATAAAAGCGTCGCATATGTTTTTGATTCGCCTTTGAGAATCAGTTGGAACACTCCGTCCAGGGCCATGAAAATGGCGAAGGTCATCAGGAAAGCTGAAATCAACGGCTGACCGATCAAAGGGCGCAGGGTGAGGCGCTCGACAAGCCAACCCATGAGGGTGGAACAGATCAGCGCCAACAGGATGCTGACCGGAAGGGGGAGATGAAGAACCACAAGACCGACCCAGAAGAAGAGGCCCCCGAAAGCCAGGAGTTGACCATGGGCCAGGCTCACGACACGGGTCGATTTATAAACCAGCACGATCCCCGCTGCAACGAGGGAATAGAGCCCCCCGATCATCAGTCCAGGAATGGCGAGCTGGAGAAATTCTTTCACTGGACTTCCTCCACCGGATTGACCTGGATCGCTGTTTTAATCATTCCTTTTCTACCATCCCGATAGGTGACGGAGGCTTCCACATTATACGCTCTCTCTTTTCCATAGAGTGCGGCGATCAAATCGCTATAGCGGTTTTCCACAAATGTCCTTCTCAATTTCCTGGTTCGTGTCAATTCTGCCTCGTCCGCATCGAATTCCTTATGCAGGTTGACGAAACGCCTGATCCTGGACCACTCCGGCAGGAACTTGTTGATCCGCTGGATATCTTTCTTGATCAATTCAATCACTTCTGATTTTTGGGACAAGTCGGTAAAGGTGGTATAGGGGATCCGTCTGGCCTCGGCCCACCTTCCCACGTTTTCCAAATCAATGTTGATGATGGCCGTGACGTAATCTTTGTCCTCCCCCCCAATGACCAGGGCATCCTTGATATACGGACAGAACCTCAAACGGATTTCGGCGAATTGAGGGGAGAATTTACGGCCGCCCTTCAATTCTTTGAGGTCCTCCATACGATCGATAACGACGAGATGGCGGTCGTCATCAATGTAACCAAAATCCCCCGTATAATACCAGGCATCGCGAATTTTCTCCTGGGTGGCTTCCAGATTTTTGTAATATCCTGAAAAGATGTTATCGCCTTTCACCAATATTTCTCCCTCAGGGGAGAGGCGGACCTCAACGCCCGGCATGGGGGGGCCGCATGTTTCATACTTAATCTCGCCGTCGAGATGAATCGTGACCAATCCCTGTTCCGATCCCCCGTAGAGCTGCTTGATGTTTACCCCGATTGCCTGAAAATAGTTGAGGATCTCGGGGCTGACCGCACTTCCTGCGGTATAGGCGCATCGAATCCGGGAAAGTCCCATCCGGTCCCTGAGGGGACGGAAAAGGACCCAATGAGCGAATGGGTAGAGGCTTTTATAAAATACTCCCCGATTATTTTTAGACAAACGGTACTCCGCTGTTTTATACCCGATGGGCAAGAGGAGACGGTATATCCATCTTCTTAAAGCCGAGGTATCCGTGATCTTTGCCTGGATCATCCGGTTGATGTTCTCCCATAGGCGGGGAGCGAAGAAGAGAATGCTTGGTCCGATCTCGCGAATGTTCTCATGGACGGTCTCCGGTTCTTCGGGAAAATTTACCTCCATGCCCGACACCAGTTGCCCGGCCACCCCGACGGCCTGCTCGGCAATCCACCCCGGAGGAATAAATGAGACATACAGGTCGCTATCGGACCAATGGTCGATGTCGCGCCAGGCTTGAGCAATGGCAACCAACCCCCTGTGGCTGATCATGGCTCCCTTGGGCAAACCTGTTGTCCCGGAGGTATAGCAGATCAGGGCGATTTCTTCACCTTTTCCGTTTTCGATATTTTCTTCAAAAAGGCCTGTATGACTCTTCTCATATTCCTTGCCCAATTGAATCATATCAGAAAAACTGATTAAAATCGGGTCTTCATAATTCCACAACCCTTTGGGATCCCAATAGATCACTTTTTTTACCAGGGGCAGTTCCTCTTTGATCTGAAGGAGCTTATCCACCTGCTCCTGGTCATGGGCGACGACAAAAGTGGAATCCGAATCCGTCACGTAGAATTTGACCTCGGGGGGTGTGCAATCCGTAAAAATTCCCACCATCGTTCCCCCGACCGCTTGAACCCCCAATTCGGCCCAGAAGATTTCCGGTTTATTTTCCCCGAGGATCGAAATTTTATCTCCCCTTTTCATTCCGAGAGAGAGGAGGCCAAGCGAAAAATATTTGACCCGGTCATAATAATCCTTCCAGGTAAACCGCTGCCAGATGCCGCGATCTTTCACCCTCATGGCAATTCTTCGATCGCCATATTTTTCAGCGTTCTTTTTCAGCAGCTTCGGCAGCGTGTTTTCAGCCATCTATTTTGCCACACTCGAGTACTTTTTGTTTTAATATGGATTTTGCAATTTGCAATTTAAAATTTACAATTTTCACTGATCCGTCACGCTCTCTTCGTCTCCCAGATAGGCCCGGATCACCAGGGGATTTTGCCTGATCTCTTCTGGTTCTCCCTCAGCAATCTTCTTACCGAAGTCGAGAACCACCAGCCTCTCCGCAATATCCATCACCACTTCCATGTCATGTTCCACTAAAATAATAGGAATATTTTTGAGTTCATGGATGTCGATGATGAAACGGGCCATATCTTCTTTTTCCTCGAGGTTCATCCCGGCCATCGGCTCATCGAGCAGGAGGAGTTTGGGCTCGAGGGCAAGAGCTCTTCCAAGCTCCACACGCTTCCGCACGCCGTAGGGAAGGAGGCCGACCACTTTCTTACGATAGGGTTCCATCTCCAGGAGATCGATCATATCCTCGACGACTTCACGGTGTCGAATCTCTTCGCGACGGGCCGGTCCAAAGTAGAAGGCCCCTGCAAGGGCCCCCCTTTTTAAATGGATATGCCTGGCGGCCATCAGGTTGTCCAGGACCGAAAGGCCTGCGAAAAGCTCGATGTTCTGGAAGGTTCGCCCGATCCCCAGGCGGGCGATCTGATGGGGCCGAAGGCGGTAGATGCTCCGATCTTCGAAGATCATCTCTCCATTCTGGGGTTGGTAAAAACCGTTGATGCAATTGAGGATGCTGGTTTTACCGGCGCCATTGGGTCCAATGACGGCAAGCATCTCTCCCTCTTTCACTTCGAAACTGACCCCGGAAAGTGCGGAGACGCCGCCGAAATTCAACCAGATATTTTCGACCCTTAATTTGACAGAAATTTTATTATCCTTATGGAGAGGTAGGAAACTAAGTTGCCCACTATCCTATAAAATTGAATCCACGGATGTCAACAAAAAAATCCATGGTGTGTTAGCGACATGGAAATATTTCACTTGTTGGTTGATGAAAGTCGATAGGCGAGATTTTTATTTGACTGCGCTTGCGGGAGTTATTCAACTTAGTCAACAACGTCCCCATTGCCCCACTATTTTTGTTATTGACAAGGTAATTTCTTGGGGGTATGGTTTATTTGACGGTTCCATAATAATTCTCTTTCCAAGGGGGGATAGAAAAAATCATTTAACTGATGAAGAGAAGGGGTTTGGTGGCAGGGTCATATTTTACTACAGCCAATACTTATTGGTATTCTTTTCAGCCAAGAAAGGGGGCGACTTATGAGACGCATTGGGTATAGCAGGATGATGGTTTTAATCATATCGGTTTTGTCGTTTGTTTCAATTTCTTTTGCCGGCAGCAATATCCCCAAAACGTGGACAGAAATCACGCCGGGACCGGTCGAATTTATGGGCAGGGAGTTGAATCCAACCTGTTCGGGAGCTCCTGGAACAGATCCCACCTTCAAGTTTTTCGTCAAAGGGGGCCTGCTCAACAACTTAGTTATCTTTTTTGACGGTGGAGGGGCTTGCTGGGATACGATCAATTGCATTTATGCAAAAACATTTTCGCCGACAGTGGATGAGACCGTTGGGGGGCTAACAGGGGCTAAAGGCATTTTCGACATGAGTCGTCCGGCCAATCCCTTTAGGCACTGGAACTTTGTCTTCATCCCCTACTGTACGGGAGATATCCACTGGGGAAGCGCTTCCAAAACATATCCTGGTTATCAAGGGGATGGCCCTTATACGATCCACCACAAAGGGTTTGATAATTTCCTGGCGGTCCTGAAGTGGATCACGGAGAACTTCCAACGGCCGAACAAAATTTTTGTTACAGGGTCAAGTGCAGGGAGTTACGGAGCCCTCGTGGGATTTCCCTATATCCAGGAGGCTTACCCGAATTCCGTTGCGAGCATGCTGGGCGATGCAGGTTTCGGGGTTGTCACCGAATTGTTTCATGATGTCCAGATCCATAATTGGGGTTTTGTTCAGAACTTACCTGCATGGATTCCCGGTTTTGAAAGGCCTTTTTCAGATTATTCGATTGCAGAGATGTACAAGATGATTGCCCAATACTATTCGAATCGAAAAATGGGGCAGTTTACAAATGCCTGGGATGGAACTCAGGCCTTCTTTTACAATGTGATGATCAATATCGCAGATCCTACAAAATGGTCAAATTTTGTGCCCGTCTGGTGCGACTGGAATGAGCAGATGTTAGATCATGCCGATCTTGCCGCGGAGGCACCGAATTATAGATATTACATCGCGGCAGGAACCGCACATACGATCATGGCTTACGATGAGTTCTACGAGGAAAACTCAGCCGGCGTTCCTTTCGTTCAATGGATCAGGGCCCTGTTAATCAACCGGTTAGGCATCCACGGTCGCGGCGGGGGACCGTGGAGAAATCTGGAATGCTCGGATTGCGGAGCCCCGTTGGCCTGTCCATAAGGGGTTTCGTCATAAGACCTTTAGAAAGCTCCTGTCTAAGAGTTTGAGTATGGTCGTGTTTACTCGAATCTCTTAACAGGATTTTTTTTGAATTTATTGGTCATCGTTCATTGCCCATTGTTTTTTGTATGCACCACTAAGCCATTAAGCCATTTCTCCAAGCTATTTCTCCAATCTTGAAAATGGAGGGATATTGGGATAAATTGGGGATGGACCTTTTTTTGTTATGAGAACCGCCTTCATTTATACCGATGCCTACCTCGACTATGATTACGGGCCGATGCATCCGCTCCGGGTGGTCCGGCTTAAACTGACCTTTGAATTGATCAAAGCCTATGGCCTGCTCGATCTTCCTTCCGTTCAACTCATCCCCGCAATCCGCGCGGAGGAAGAGGATTTGGCCCTTTTCCACGGCAAGGAATATATCGAGATATTGAAACAGGCGAACCGCGGCCATTTGCAGGGGAATGCCTACGCTTACGGGCTGGGGCCGGGCGACAACCCGGTCTTTCCCGGTCTTTTGGATTGGTCGCTCCTGATCACCGGGGCAACCCTCCAGGCAGTCGATTTTGTTGCAGATGGAGAAGGAGAGACCTCCTTTAGCATCGCCGGCGGGCTTCACCATGCGATGAGATCAAAGGCCTCCGGATTCTGCTATACGAATGACCCGGTGATCGGAATATCAAGACTTTTAAGCCGGGGAATGAGAGTGGCTTATATCGACCTGGATGCCCATCACGGCGACGGCGTCCAGACAGCTTTCTATGAGACCGATCAGGTCCTCACGATCTCGCTTCATGAATCGGGATATTCACTGTTTCCCGGAACAGGCTTTGAGTATGAGATCGGAGAGGGAAGGGGAGAAGGGTTTTCGGTGAACCTCCCGTTTCCTGCCTTCACAGATGACGAAACTTATCTCTGGGCATTTGATGAGGTTATCCCTGAGCTGATCGAATATTTTTGTCCTGATATTCTTGTGACGCAATTGGGAGTCGATACCTTTGAGGATGATCCATTGACGCACCTTCACCTCTCCATCTTCGGCTTTGAGAAGGTCATCAGACGGATCAAAGACCTGGCTCGTCGGTGGGTGGCGTTGGGTGGAGGGGGATATGAAATCTCCAATGTCGCAAGGGCATGGACCCTGGCCTGGGCGGTGATGAACCGAGCGGAACTTGAGGAAGAGTTGCCGTCCTCTTATATAGAACTCGCATCGAAATACGGGGTCCATGAGCAGGGGTTGAGGGGTCATCCCCCAACCCCTGATAACAATGGCAGAAACAACCGGGAGATCAGGATGGAGATGGAGAGGATCGTTCAATATTTGAGAGGAACGGTCTTTCCAAAGGTTCGCAAATAAACCCGCCGTGCGGATGGGTTGAAGATCATTGTTGAACTTCCAAATCTCTCCTTAAATTGGCATACCTTTTGCTTTCATTTTCCGTTTTTCATTTGACATTTGTAACTTTTTGGTATATTTAGGGTTTAGGAATTGAATGAGATGGCTCAAGGAATGAAATATGTGGTGATTATCGGAGACGGGATGGCCGACTATCCCGTGGAGAGTGTCGGTGGGAAGACCCCGTTAATGATCGCGAGAAAGCCCAACATGGACTGGCTGGCAAGCCATGGCAGTCTCGGCCTGGTCAGGACGGTCCCTGACGGTTTCAATCCCGGAAGTGAAATAGCCAACCTTTCCATCTTCGGATACGATCCCTTAAAATACTATACGGGAAGAGGCCCGATCGAGGCGGCGAGCCTGGGGGTCAAGCTGAAAAAGGATGATCTCGCCTTCCGGTGCAACCTCGTGACCCTTCAACCGAAGGGCGAAAGCATGGTGATGGAAGATTTCGCCGCAGGACATATCTCGGATGCGGAGGCAAGAAAGATCATCGTTGATCTGGATCAAATGATCGGAAGGGAGGAGACCCGGTTTTATCCAGGCGTCAGTTACCGCCATCTGATGGTGATAAAAAACGGCGCCTCGACCTGCCGGGATATGGAAAAGCTGAAACTCACTCCGCCCCATGATATTATCGGCCAAGAGCTCAGCCCCTTCCTCCCCGTGAAGGGAGAAGCCGGAAAACGGATCCTCGCCCTGATATCCGAGTCTCAGCGGGTTCTCAAAGAACACCCGGTCAATCTTAACAGGAAGAACGGGGGACTCCTACCCGCTAACTCGATCTGGCTCTGGGGACAAGGCCGTTCTCCACAGATGGTCACCCTGAGGGAACGGTTCGGAATTGATGGCTATGTGATTTCAGCCGTCCATCTGATCAAGGGAATCGGACTCCTTGCGGGATTGGAGGTGATGGAGGTTCCGGGCATTACCGGATACTTTGACACCAACTATGAGGGAAAAGGCGAGTATGCCCTGAGAGGCCTGGAGGAGAAAGATTTTGTCTATGTCCACGTGGAGTCTCCCGATGAAGCAGGCCACATGGGAGACCTCCGGCTGAAAGTCGAAGCCATCGAGGCGTTCGATGAGAAGGTTGTGGGCACGATCCTAAAAGGGATCAACCGTTTTGAGAAGATCAAGGTGATGGTCCTGCCGGATCATCCCACCCCGCTTGCCGTTCGAACCCACACGGCTGATCCGGTTCCCTTCGTGATCTATTCGAACGACCCCGGCGAAAAGATCTATTCGGCGGAAACCTTCGATGAAGCCTCTGCGGGTCAAACCGGACTCTTGATCGAAAAAGGGTTTGAATTGATCGAAAAGGTTTTAATCCCCTGAGGGGGTTGCGGGAAGAGAGGAAGAAGAGGTTGGCGAATACGAGAACAAAATATATTTTTATGACCGGGGGCGTTGTCTCCTCCCTTGGGAAAGGCCTGGCGTCCTCCTCCATCGGAGCCCTCCTTGAGCTCAGAGGGTTGAGAGTCTCCTTTCTTAAATTCGACCCTTACATCAATGTCGATCCCGGGACGATGAATCCCTTTCAGCATGGGGAGGTCTATGTGACCGACGATGGGGCAGAGGCCGATCTGGACCTGGGACACTATGAACGCTATACGAGCGTTAAAACGTCGAAAAAGAATAACTATACGACCGGGCAGATTTACGATTCCGTCATCTCAAAAGAGAGAAGGGGAGACTACCTGGGCGGAACGGTCCAGGTGATTCCCCATATCACGGACGAGATCAAGTCGAAGGTCTTTGGCCTCGCCCAGGATGTGGATATCGTGATCGTCGAGGTAGGAGGAACCGTAGGGGATATCGAAAGCCTTCCTTTTCTGGAGGCGATCCGCCAGATTCGGGGAGACGTGGGCAGGGAGAATACGCTCTATATCCATCTTACCCTGGTGCCCTACATTGAGACGGCCGGAGAGCTCAAGACCAAACCGACCCAGCACAGCGTGAAGGAGCTCCGGGAGATCGGCATCCAGCCCGATATCCTTCTCTGCCGGACCGACCGGCTTCTTTCCCCGGAGGTCAAGGCGAAGATCGCCCTCTTCTGCAACGTGGAAAGGGATGCGGTCATAACAGCCCAAAACGTGGATACCGTCTATGAAGTGCCCATCGCCTTTCATCAGGAAGGCATTGACGAGAAGATCAGTGAAAAACTAAATATCTGGACCGGCCGACCCAATCTCTCGGTCTGGGAACGAATCGTCAAAAGGATCAAGTTCCCCCGGTTTCAAACAACCATCGCCGTTGTGGGAAAATATGTGAGCCTGGTTGAATCGTATAAGAGCCTGACCGAGGCGCTGGTCCATGGCGGGATTGCCAATGATTCGAGAGTACATCTGAAATACGTCGATTCGGAAAGGATAGAGAAAGAAGGGCCGGTTTCCCTGCTTCAGGAAGCCGATGGGATCCTCGTGCCAGGAGGGTTCGGGACGAGGGGGATCGAAGGGAAGATCAAAACGATTCAATTCGCCAGGGAAAAGAAGATTCCCTTTTTCGGCATCTGCCTCGGGATGCAGTGCGCGGTCATCGAGATGGCCAGGCATTGCGCTGGCCTGAAAGGAGCCAACAGCACGGAGTTCGATTCACCGACTCCCCATCCCGTCATCTGTCTTCTGGAAGAGTGGCTGGACAGGGGAAAGACCCTCCAGAAGCGATGCTCGGATACTCCAAAAGGCGGGACGATGAGGTTAGGCTCTTACCCCTGCAGGCTCGAAGAGAAGAGCCTGGCGTTCAATGCCTATAACAAAAAGTTAATTTATGAGAGACACCGCCATCGCTATGAGTTTAATAATCATTATCTTGAAATATTGAAGAAGGCGGGCGTCTTATTTAGCGGAACCTCTCCTGACAAAGCATTGGTGGAGATTATTGAATTGAAAGGTCACCCCTGGTTCCTTGGATGTCAGTTTCATCCCGAGTTCAAGTCGAAACCGATGGATCCTCATCCGCTTTTTAAGGAGTTTATCAGGGCGACTTTGAAGAGAGGTTCAAGGTTAAAGGCGAAAGGATGAAAAAATCATAGGGCGATTGAAGAGAAAAGAGAGAGGATAACAGGAAGTGGATTTCAATATCATCGATGAGGCAAAACGGGTGCTGAGGATTGAGGCGCAATCCATTCTCGATCTGGCGGAGAAGATCGATCATCATTTTACACAGGCCGTTGAAGTCCTCTACCGTTGCAAAGGAAGGGTTGTTCTTATGGGAATGGGAAAATCCGGACTGGTGGGAAGAAAGATCGCCGCCACGTTTGCAAGCACCGGGACCCCTGCGTTCTTTCTCCATCCCGCGGAAGGTTTGAACGGCGATTACGGAATGCTGGCCAAAGAGGATGTGGTTATTGCCATTTCGAACAGCGGGGAGACAAGAGAACTGCTGGAAGTCCTACCTCTCATCAAAAGGTACGGGAATCGGTTGATCGCCCTCACCGGCAACGCGAGATCCACCCTGGCCAGAGCCGGGGATTGCTCCCTGGACATCCGGGTCAAAGAAGAGGCCTGCCCGCTCGGCCTGGCGCCGACCGCAAGCACAACAGCAACTCTTGCCATGGGAGATGCCCTGGCTGTTTCGCTGATGGTGATGAGAGGGTTCAAAAAGGAAGATTTCGCCATACTCCATCCCGGGGGAGCCCTGGGGAAAAGGCTTCTCTTGCGGGTAGAGGAATTGATGCATACCGGCGATGCCTTTCCCAGGGTATCCGAAAAGGCCTTGATGAAGGAGGTCATCTATGAGATCACTTCGAAACGGCTGGGGGTGACCGGGGTTTGTAATGAAGAAGGGCACCTGGCCGGAGTGGTCACGGATGGAGACTTGAGACGGGCCCTCGAGAAGTATACGGATCTCCTCCAACGCTCCGCCTCAGAGGTGATGACTAAAAACCCGAAATGGATTGAGAAGGATGCCCTGGCGGCAAAGGCGGTCCAGAAGATGGAGGAATATTCGATTACCTCTCTTTTCGTGTTCAACAGCGAATCGGATAGAATACCGGTGGGCATCATCCACCTCCATGACCTTTTGAAGGCAGGAGTGGTCTGATATGGTTCGGAGTCATGAGTTCGTAGTTCGGAGTATTCGGAGAAAAAGATAAAAGGCTCCGAACTCCGAACTATATTATGGCGATGGTTATGAAAAGACTTAAGATTACCCTTTTGCTTTCGATTCTGATGATTGGCGGGGTTGCCCTGGTCAGCCTCTGGGTCAATCTCCAGGATAGA
Source organism: Deltaproteobacteria bacterium (assembly GCA_020059605.1). GTDB lineage: Bacteria > Desulfobacterota > BSN033 > BSN033 > UBA1163 > RBG-16-49-23. The sequence goes on along the minus strand of JAGVBT010000120.1, from coordinate 46,941 downwards.
AAGAAGGCCGTGGAGGAAGACGGGATGGCCGCCGGGATATCGACGGAAGGCGCAGACCAGCGACTGGAAAAGATTCGATTCGTAGAGGAGAAGCACGGTAAAAAGACATGGGAACTCGAGGCCCAGGCGATCCGCCAGTACCAGGAGGAGAACGTTCTCCTGCTGGAGGACGTCAAGGTGATCTATTATGCGAAAGACGGACGCTCCTTCACCCTCTCCGGAAACCGGGGAAAGGTCCACCAGGACTCAAAAAATATTGAACTGGCCGGAAACGTGGTTCTCACCTCGAACGACGGGTACCGGCTAAGAACCGAATCGATTTCCTATGAACATTCGACCAAACAGGCGAGGACATCCGACCCGATCGAATTCGCAGGGGAACAGATTCGCCTGACGGGGAAAGGGATGTTGATCGATATGGAGGCCAAGACGTTTAAGGTCCTCAGCGAGGCAAGGACCCGGTGGAAAGGGGGAGGGAGAGGATGAGATTGAAAAAAGAGATTGGTCTGGCGGCGATTCTTTTCTCCCTTGCCTTCTTCCTGCCCCCTGCAGGGGCCCAGGAGAAGAAGGCCGGCTCGGCCATGGGATTCGGATTTACCAGCTCCCGCTCACCTATTGAGATCACCTCAGACATGGTCGAAGGAGATCAGAAACAGAACCGGGTCACCTTCAAGGGAAATGTGGTTGCCAAGCAGGAAGGGGCGACCCTTTATGCCAATACCATCGTCATCCACTATGATATGGACATGAAGGGGATGAAGGAGATCGTCGCCACGGGAAACGTCAGGATCGTCCAGCAGGACCGGAGGGCGACCGGCCAGAAGGTCACCTTTTACCACGATGAGAATAAGATTGTCCTGGAGGGAGAGGCGGTGATCCGCGAAGGCGAAAATGTGGTTCGGGGAGAACGGGTCGTCTACCTGATCAACGAGGAACGAAGTTATGTGGAGGGTGGAAAAGGGGGCCGGGTCACCACGACCATCAACCCTTCCGCGAAAGAAGAAAAGAAAAAATAGTTCGGAGTAGGGGCAATTCATGAATTGCCCCTACAGCTGATATCAAAAGAGCGATGTCCCATCTCAGGTGTGAAGAGTTAATCAAGTCGTTTCATCGCCGCAAGGTAGTGGATCAAGTCAACGTTGAGATCGATGGGGGCGAGGTGGTGGGTCTCCTGGGGCCCAACGGGGCAGGAAAAACGACCATCTTCTATATGATCGTCGGATTGCTTCGTCCCAATGGAGGAAAGATCTTTCTCAACGGAGAGGAGATCACCTCCCTTCCTATGTATTGGCGCGCGAGAAAAGGCATCGGTTATCTTCCACAGGAACCTTCGGTTTTCCGGAAGCTGACCGTAGAGGGGAATTTGACGGCCATCCTGGAGACCCTCTCTCTTCCAAAAGAAGAGAAGCAGAAACGGCTGGAGGACCTTCTGAACGAACTGGGTCTCTCCCAGCTTCGAAAGCAGAAGGCCTACAGCCTCTCGGGGGGAGAGCGGAGAAGAGTCGAGATCACGCGGGCCCTGGTGTTGTCCCCGTCCTTCATTCTGCTGGACGAGCCTTTTGCGGGGATCGATCCCATTGCTGTCTTGGACATCCAGGCCATTGTCCGTCAATTGAAATCGAAGGGGATTGGAATTATAATCACGGATCACAACGTTCGGGAAACATTGGGGGTCTGCGATCGGGCCTATATCCTGAACGAGGGCCGCCTCCTGGAATCGGGAACTCCGGAAGAAATCGCACGAAGCCCCAAGGCAAGAAAGATCTACCTGGGAGACGGATTTCGCCTGGACGAGAGGCGCCGGACCAAGAGAGAGGAGATGAAAGGAGCCGAGGAGAAAAGCCCCGGCCCCTTATTCGAATGAAATGGTTTTAGAGCTTAAACAGTCGCCCAAACTTGTTCAGCAACTTGTGATCACTCCCCAGCTCCAGCAGGCGATCCGGCTTCTTCAGTTGACGCGGCTCGAACTGGTGGACATGATCGGCCAGGAGATGAACGAAAATCCGCTCCTCGAAGAGATCGAGGAAGGAAAGGAATCATCCGATGAAGAAGAACGGACAAACGAAACAGCGGCGGAGCAGCCGGTATTGAGTCCGGAGCATACTATTGAAGTGAAAGGAGAGGGAGAGGGGTCCGACGAGTTCGACTGGGAAAATTATCTTGAGAATTATAATCATGCCCCCCTTTCCGGACCGAGGGAGGCGGACGGCGAAGAGAGGCCTTCTTTTGAAAATTTCCTGACCAAGAGCACCACCCTTTCCGACCATCTCCGCTGGCAACTCCAGCTTTCCTACTTAAGCGAAGAAGAAAAACAGACCGGGATATGGATCATCGGAAACCTGGATGAGGACGGGTATTTGAAGATGTCCCTGGAGGAGATCAGCGCCGAGACCGGTTTTCCCCTTGAGATGGCGGAAAAGGTCCTTCCAAAGATTCAACAGTTCGATCCCGTCGGAGTGGCGGCCAGGGATTTGAAGGAATGCCTTCTCATCCAGTTGCATCAGTTGTCCATCCGTGACCCCATTGCGGAAAAGATCGTGATAGAGCATCTTTCCCTGTTGAAGAACCGGAACTTCCCGGCGATTGCGAAACGGGTAGGCGTTTCCCTCGAAAGGGTGAATCGAGCGGCCGCCCTGATCTCGAAGCTGGAGCCCAAACCGGGAAGAGCTTATGGAGGCGAGGTTGCCCAGGACATCACTCCCGATGTGTATGTTTACAAAATGGAGGGGGAATACGTGATCTCCCTGAACGACGAAGGAATTCCCAGGTTGGTTGTCAATTCCTACTACCGCCGTATTCTCGCCGAGGGCCGTCAATCTCACCAGGATGACCGAAAATATATCCAGGAGAAACTGCGTTCCGCCCTCTGGCTGATCCGGAGCATCGATCAACGGCAGAGGACCATTTACAAGGTGGCCCAAAGCATCGTCAAATTTCAGAAGGACTTTCTGGATCAGGGGATCCAGTATCTGAAGCCCCTTGTCCTGCGGGATGTGGCGGAGGATATCGAGATGCACGAATCCACCGTGAGCCGGGTGACCAACAATAAATATATGCATACCCCCCAAGGGATCTATGAACTGAAGTTTTTCTTCAATGCCGGCATCCCCTCCATTCAAGGAGACGCCATGGCTTCCGAAAGCGTCAAGAGCTTGCTCCGGGAGATCATTGTCCGGGAGGATCCGAGAAAGCCCCATAGCGATGAGAAGCTGGTTCAGATCCTGAAGGAGAAAAATATCCATATTGCCCGAAGGACGATTTCAAAATACCGGGAGATGATGAAGATTCTTTCCTCGAGCGAGAGAAGGAAAGTGGTTTAAAGGCAAGCAAAATTCGAAATTCGAAACACGAAACAATCCCAAATGACCAAATTTCAAATGTTCGAGACCAATAACAGTTTAAGATATTGAAATGTTGAAAATTCGAATTTGCCTGCCCTGTTAAATTTGTGTGGAAGTGGTTTTTGATTTGCTCGGTTTCAACCATGATTGAACAGGATAAAGATGTCGGTATGCGGGTTTCGGATTTGTTAGATCCGAAGCCTTAAAGATGATTGGCAAGAATTTGGCACGTCAAATTTCAGGATAATTGAAGGAGATTGCTGATGCAGATTGCTGTGACATTCCGACGCATGGAAGCCAATGAAGGAGTGAAGGATTATGTCAAAGGAAAAATCCGAAGGTTGAAAAAATTCGTCGAAAACCCGAGAGAGGTCCACGTCGTGCTCTCGGTCGAAAAATTCCGTCATTCCGCGGAACTCACCATCATCGGAGATGGTGTGACACTCAACAGCAAGGGGAGAGACAGGGACCTCTTTGCAGCCGTCGATCAGATGGTGGACAAGATGGACCGCCAAATCCGCGAGCGGCACGAAAAGGTGAAACGAAAAAGGGGGACCTCTCTTCCTTCCGGAGTTGCCCCGCGCGGGGAAGAGTCGCCGTCCGGAGAGAATGAGAGTGGTGAGGCGGAACCCTCTTTCTCCCTGAAAAGAAAACGGATCTCCGCCAAGCCCATGTCGATCGAGGAGGCCATGGCCCAGATGGAACTCTCGGAAGAGGAATTCCTTTTTTTTATCAATTCGAACTCCGGGGAGATGAATGCCCTTCATCGAAAAGAGGAGGGTTATGTATGGATGGAGCCCTTTCCCGAATAGGGAAGACGTGGATCCCGTCGTCCAACCCCGCGGTTAAGGAGCGGGGGAGGATTTCTAACAGGTTGAAAAGGAAGCCATGAAACTTCTTGATTTTCTGAGCGAGGAGCGGATCATCCCGGATCTCGCGGGGACCGATAAACCCTCCGTTCTGAAAGAGTTATCCGAAACCCTGGTGACCCCCTGCGGAGCGACTTCCGAGGAATTGGTCCACGTCCTCCTCGATAGGGAGAAACTGGGGTCTACGGGCATCGGGGAAGGGGTAGCGATCCCTCACGGCCGGTTGAAGAAGTTGAATCATTTCTTCATCTCCTTCGGACGTTCGACCCGGGGGGTGGACTTCGATTCGATTGATAAGAAACCCTGCCGAATCTTCTTCCTGCTGATGGCCCCGGAGAATTCCGGAGTAGAGAATCTCAATCTTCTGGGGCGGATTGCGAAACTGCTCAAAGACCCATCCTTCAAGAAGAAGTTGATGGAAGCCAAAAACCGGAAGGAGATTTTCGGAATCATCTCCGATGAGGATGAAAGGTATTAGGAAAAAGGTGACGTCCATAGGAAACGGTCAGGATGCCCGTAAACCTTTTTATAACCATAGCCGTTAACCGACACGGGCTTCGGAACCGCAACCTTAAATTCAAACACTCCGTGATTGGCGTTTGGCATGGGTAGGCTCAACATGAACAGTCTCGTGGTTCAAGACCTGGAGCAGGACCAAGGATTCCACCTCGGCCTGACCCTGGTGGCCGGACGAAAGGGCCTGAAGAAGAAGATTACCCATCCCCAGGTTCAAAAGATGGGATTGGCCATGGCAGGATTTACACACTTTACCAATCCCCACCGGCTCCAGGTCATTGGAAATTCGGAGGCGGCCTACTTCAGGAGCCTTGCTCCCGAACTGCAGGACAAGGTCATCCGCCGGATTGGCGACCTGGATCTCTCCTGCCTCGTCATTACCCGGAACCTCGATATTCCTGAGATGCTCTTCCGGGAAGCGGAGGAAAAGGGGATTCCCCTCTTCCGGACCAGTCTCAGCTCGACCGAGTTCATCGGGCGGATTTCGAAATTCCTGGAAGAAAAATTGGCCTCGACGCACAGCCTCCACGGTGTGCTCATGGATGTTTTCGGGGTTGGTGTGCTCATCCTCGGAAAGAGCGGCATCGGCAAGAGCGAATGCGCCCTGGACCTCATCCTCCGGGGCCACCGGCTGGTGGCGGACGATATGGTTTCCATTCAAAAACGATCCCCCAACGTATTGATCGGGAGCGGCTTCGAGGTTATTCGGCATCACATGGAGGTGCGGGGGCTCGGGATCATCAACATCCGGAGCCTTTTCGGCGTAGAGGCGATCCGGGAACAGAAGAAGATCGAGTTAGTCATGGAACTGGTCGAATGGGACACGGAACAGGAATACGACCGCCTCGGATTTGAGGAGGAGAAATACACGATTCTGGAGATTGAGCTTCCGATGCTGAGGATCCCCGTCACTCCCGCCCGGAATTTAACAACCATCATCGAAGTGGCCGCCCGAAATCACCTCCTTAAAGTGATGGGATATGATTCAGCCCTGGAGTTTGAGAAGAAACTGATTCGCAAGATGGAAGAAAGAGGGGGAAATAAATTTGAAGGCGAGGGCAAGGCGGGGTGAGAAACCTCAGAATCATTCTCATCAGCGGTCTTTCCGGATCGGGGAAAACGACAGCCATCAAGGCCTTAGAGGATATCGGCTTTTACTGCGTCGACAACCTGCCCATCCTTCTTTTGCCCAAGTTCCTTGAACTTTGCGAACAATCCGGAGGCAAGGTCTCCAGAGTGGCCGTGGTGAAAGATATCCGGGGAGCGGCCTCCTATCCGGCCTCGGAGACGGGGACGGATTTCTTTGAAGATTCGAGGAAAATCATTGAAGACCTCCGGAAAGAGGGCTACCCGATCGAGATTCTCTTCTTAGACTCGTCCGATCCCATTTTGATGAGGCGTTTCAGCGAGACACGGCGCCAGCATCCCCTGGCGATCGGAGGGTCCGTTCTGGAAGGGATCCGTCTCGAGAGGGAGCGGCTCGGCGGAATAAGGGACATGGCCAACGAGGTCATCGACACTTCCGGGTTCAATGTCCATGAGCTGAAAGAGAAGATCCAGCAGTATGTCCAGGAGGGGGCGGGAGGTCGCCTGACCGTCACCTTCCTTTCGTTCGGATATAGTTTCGGAGTCCCCTACGAAGCGGACCTCTTGTTCGATGTTCGCTTTTTGCCCAACCCCTATTTCGTGGAGGAACTGAAACGGTTAAAGGGAGATGATCCGAGAGTGGCCGAATATGTTTTACAGTGGGAGGAAGCAGAAGAGTTTCTAAATCGGACCCGGGAATTCATCCGGTTTCTCCTTCCCTTCTATCTCCGGGAGAGGAGAACGCATTTAACCATCGCAGTAGGTTGCACGGGCGGAAGGCACCGGTCGATCGTCATCGCCAACCGGTTGAGGGATCTGCTGAGGGACGATATGGCGAGAGAGGGCGTCTTCCTGTCCCTGCGTCACCGGGACGCAGAGAAAGGGTAAGGGACATGGTGGGAGTCATCGTGGTGACGCATTGCCGTCTGGGAGAGGAATTGATCTCCGCGGCCCAATTGGTGGTGGGAGAGGATCTGAAGCAATTCCAATCCGTATCGATCGATCCCAGGGCAGGTTCGGAAGAAATCCGGGAGAAGATCATCGCCGCCATCCGCAAGGTGGACGCAGGAGAGGGGGTATTGATCCTGACGGATATGTACGGGGGGACGCCGTCGAACATCAGCCTCTCTTTTTTAAAAGAGAAGAAGATCGAAGTGATCACAGGGGTCAATCTGCCGATGTTGCTAAAGCTGGCCACCTACCAGAACGATAGGGATCTTGAATCGCTGGCCGCCTTCATCACCGATTATGGCCAGAGGAATATTAACCTGGCCAGCGAGGTGCTAAAAAAGAGGGTGGAGAAGAAGTGAGGACACAGGCATGTCGGATATGAGCAAGGAGACGGAGATCCAGTCGTTCACCATCAGGAATAAGCTGGGGCTTCATGCAAGGGCCGCGGCCCTCCTTGTGAAAAACGCCAACCGGTTTGTTTCGGAGGTGATCCTTGAGAAGGATGGCTTGGAAGTGAATGGGAAGTCGATCATGGGGATCCTGATGCTGGCCGCCACCAAAGGTTCGAGGATCACGCTCAAGGTGGAAGGGAAGGATGCGAACCAAGCAATTCAGATTCTTGGCAAACTAATCGAAAATAAGTTCGGTGAGGAATAAGGATGGCCATCCAGCAACAGATCAACAAAGTTATCCACGGGATCGGGGCTTCACCGGGAATCATCACCGGAAGAGCCTATCTGGTGGAACGATTCAAAGTCCGTCTTCACCAGAAAAAGATTGGCCCATCGCAGGTTGATGAAGAGGTGGAGCGGTTTCGCAGGGCCATCGAGGAAGCCCGGGAGCAGTTGAAGGAGATCAAAGAGAATATCCTGGATCCCGAAGTGAGGCTTCACGCTTTCATCCTCGATGTCCACATGATGATCCTGGACGATGAGATGCTGATCCGGGACACGATAGAAAATATCCGTAAGAAAAAGATCAATTCCGAATGGGCCCTTGATCTCACCCTTGGAAAACTGGATGCTGCCTTTAAAGCCATCGAGGATGAATATCTAAGAGAACGGAGGAGCGATCTCCATTATGTCGCATCAAGGATCTTCCGGAACCTTATGGGGAAAAAACATGATGACATCACCAAGATCAAAGGGAAAGTGATTGTGGTGGCCCATGATCTTTCTCCTGCCGATACCCTCCAGATGCGATTGAACCAGGTGGCGGGTTTTATCACGGATATCGGGGGAAGAGTGTCCCATACCGCCATCCTCTCCCGATCCCTGGGGATTCCCGCGGTGGTGGGGCTGGAGGTGGCGACCTCCCTCATCAATGGAGGGGACCTTTTAATCATCGACGGGGAAGCGGGAGAGGTGGTGATCAATCCGACCGAAGAGGTCTCCGATTCCTTTGTGGAGAGAAAAAAGCGGATCAAGTCGTTCGAACGGGAGGTCCTGAAGTATGCCTCCCTGCCGGCGGAGACAAAGGATGGAGTTCGCATTCATCTTCAGGCCAACATCGAAATGGTCGACGAGATTTCTTCCGCCCAGACCCATGGGGCAGAAGGCATCGGGCTCTACCGAACGGAAATCCTCTATCTCAACCGGAAGGACCTTCCCACCGAGGAGGAACACTATCAAATTTACCGGAAGCTTGCGGAAAACATCTCCCCCGGCATTGCCACCATCCGAACCCTGGACATCGGAGGGGATAAGTTCCTTGACGGTTATTCAAAGGGCAATGAGATGAACCCCGCCATGGGGCTGAGGGCGATCCGGTTCAGCATCCAGGAAACCGATATTTTTAAAATCCAATTGAGCGGAATTCTGCGGGCCAGCGTTTACGGAGAACTGAGAATTCTCTTTCCGATGATCTCCGGGGTTGAGGAGATTCGAAGGGCAAAAACCCTGATGGAAGAGGTGAAAAAAGGATTAACCCGGGCGAAGATTCCTTATGACCGGAAGATCAAGATCGGGGCGATGATCGAAATCCCCTCGGCCTCGGTCACCGCCGATATTTTAGCCACGGAAGTGGATTTCTTCAGTATCGGGACGAATGATCTCATCCAGTATGCCTTGGCGGTCGACCGGATCAATGAGCATGTCTCCTACCTCTATGAGCCGCTTCACCCCGCCATTTTAAGGATTATCCGGGGAGTGGTTCAGGCTGCTCAACACGCGGGAGTCCCGGTGGCCATTTGCGGGGAGATGGCTGCAGAGCCAGCCTATGTGTTAGTCTTATTGGGTATGGGTTTGGAGGAGTTCAGTATGAATCCGGTCGCCATCCCGAAGGTGAAGAAAGCTCTGCGCATGGTGACGGCAGAAGAGATGAGAATCCTTGCAGAAAAGTTATTCGATTTCCCCACGGGCACGGAGATCAAACGATATGTCCGGCAATGGATGGCCGAAAGATTTTCAGAGGATTTCGTGAAATATTTTGCAGAAGAGTTGAAAACATGACCCATAAAGGAGGATACAGGATATGTCCATGACCGATTTCTTATTTACTTCCGAATCCGTCACCGAAGGGCATCCGGACAAAGTGGCGGATCAAATCTCAGATGCTATTCTGGATGCCATTATCGCAGAGGACCGACAAGCCCGGGTGGCGTGCGAGACAATGGTAACAACGGGGATGGCCATCATTGCAGGCGAAATTTCGACCTCCTGCTATGTGAATATGCCCGCCATCGTTCGCGAAACGATCAAAGAGATCGGATATAATGATTCCGCCATGGGGTTTGACTGGGAGACCTGTGCTGTTCTCACTTCGATCGATGAACAGTCCCCCGACATCAGCATGGGGGTCGAGGAGACAAAGGGCCATGAACAGGGAGCCGGCGATCAGGGATTGATGTTCGGCTATGCCTGTGACGAGACGCCGGAGCGGATGCCCATGCCTATCGTCTATGCCCACCGGCTGACCCGGAGGTTGGCAGAAGTCAGAAAGAAGAAAGTCCTCGATTTTTTAAGACCGGATGGAAAATCTCAGGTGACCATCCAGTACATCAACGGCAAACCGGTCCGGGTGGACTCCGTGGTCATCGCCGCCCAGCATTCGGACAAGGTGGCCTATGAGACCCTGAAAGATGGAATCCTGGAAGAAGTGGTCTTCAAGGTTATTCCTCCCGATCTCCGGGATAAGAACACGAAGTGTTATATCAACACCACGGGACGGTTCGTCCACGGAGGTCCCAAGGCGGACTGTGGTCTGACCGGCAGAAAGATCATCGTCGATACTTACGGAGGCGTGGGGAGCCACGGAGGCGGTTGTTTCTCAGGGAAAGATCCAACGAAGATGGACCGGGGCGCCTCCTATATGGCCAGGCACGTGGCCAAAAATATCGTTGCGGGAGGATTGGCCGAAAAATGCGAGGTTCAGATTGCCTACACGATCGGAATGGCAGAGCCGGTCTCCGTCATGATTGACACCTCAAGGACCGCAAAGATTCCTCCAGACCGGATTGCGAAACTCATCCGGGAGCATTTCGACCTGAGGCCAAAGGCGATCATCGAATATCTTGATCTTCTCAAGCCGGTTTACAAACAAACCGCCTGTTATGGCCATTTTGGACGGAACGAACCCGGGTTCACATGGGAGAATACCCACCGGGCCGAGGAATTAAGAAAAGCGGCTGGACTGTAAAGAAGTGATGCGTTCGAAGTCCAGGGTTCGGAGTAATGATTATTTATTTCTCCGAACTCCGAACTAAATACTCCGAACGGATCTGGGAGACCGACCATGGATTACGACATCAAGGATATTTCGCTGGCGGAGAAAGGCCGGCTCCGAATGGAATGGGCGGAATTGGCCATGCCGGTTTTAAAACTGATCCGGAGCCGCTTCGAGAAGGAGAAGCCCCTAAGGGGGATCCGGCTCTCAGCCTGTCTCCATGTGACGACGGAGACAGCGGCTCTGATGAGGACATTACGATCGGGTGGCGCGGAACTCAGCCTATGCGCATCCAATCCCTTAAGCACGCAGGATGATGTGGCGGCCTACCTGGTCAAGGAGTTGGCTATCCCGGTCTTTGCGATTAAAGGCGAGGATAGCAAAACCTATTATGCTCATATCCGGGAGACGCTGGCCTTTTGCCCCCATCTCACCATGGATGATGGAGCAGACCTCGTCTCCTCCCTTCACTTCATCGCCCTCGAAAAATGGGAAAACCTCGATCCTTCTCTGGGGAGCTGGGCCAGGGGACTTCCGATAGCCCGCAGGGAAGAGATGATCGATGGGTTGATCGGCGGAACCGAGGAGACGACGACCGGCGTCATCCGGCTCCGCTCCATGGAGAAGAGCGGGGTGTTGAGATTTCCTGTGATCGCTGTTAACGACGCCGAGACGAAACACTTTTTTGACAACCGGTACGGAACGGGCCAGTCCACGATCGACGGCATCCTGCGGGCAACGAACCGGTTGATGGCAGGGTCGAACTTTGTCGTCTCAGGTTACGGGTGGTGCGGAAAGGGACTGGCCATGAGAGCCAGGGGGATGGGATCGGATGTCATCGTCACGGAGGTCAGTCCCCTGCGAGCCCTGGAAGCCGTGATGGATGGGTATCGCGTGATGACCATCACCCAAGCCGCTGAGACCGGGGACATTTTCTGCACCGTTTCCGGAAATGCGGGCGTGATCCGGAAGGAGCACTTTCTAAAAATGAAGGACGGGGCCATCGTTGCCAATTCGGGTCATTTCAACGTGGAGCTCGATTTGACCGGACTTGACGAGATCACAGTCTCACGAAAGGTGATCCGGGACTTCGTTGAAGAGTTCAAGCTTCAAAACGGCAGAAGGATCTACCTCCTCGGAGAGGGAAGGCTGATCAATCTCGCCTCCGCAGAGGGCCATCCTTCCAGCGTGATGGATATGAGTTTTGCCAACCAGGCTCTTGCCTCCGAGTATCTTGTCAGGCACCACCGGAGCCTGGAGCGAAAGGTCTATTCTGTTCCCGAAACGATCGACCAGGAGATCGCACGGATGAAGCTCCATTCGATGGGGATCGAGATCGACCGACTCACAGAAGAGCAGGAGCGTTATCTCGCCTCCTGGGAGCAAGGAACATGAGTCGATTTGGAAAAGGAAGGCGAGCGCTTCTCCTTGCCCTGGTTCTCCTTTTTGCAGGCTTGATCCTCTATCGCGGATGGGCATTGACGCAGAAAAAGGCCGAACCCCAGAGGACAAAGCGGGCCGACATTCCCGTCCAGGTTTCCCCCGTTGCCTCCAAACCGATTACCTATGCCATTGCCATGACCGGAGATATAGCCCCGTTGATGCAGGTTGATCTCTTCCCCAAGGTTTCAGGGTATCTCGAACGAATCCATGTAAATCTTGGAGATTCGGTCAAGCAGGGTCAGACGATTGCACAGATCGACCGCACGGATTACCTCCAGAAGGTGAGGGAAACCGAAGCCCGGGTGGCCCAGGCCAAAGCCAATCTTGCGGAGATTGAGACAGGAACGAGGACCGAAGAATTACGCCAGGCCGAGGAGGCCATGCGTGGAGCCCAGTCTCGTTTCGAAAATGCAAAACTTCAAAGGGAACGGTTGAAGGCCCTCTATCAAAGACAGGTCATCTCGAAAAAGGAGTTGGACGTTGCTGAGATGGAATTTACGTTAGCCGAAACGCAATTGACCTCGAGCCAGGAGCATCTGAAGTTGTTGAGAGAAGGGGCCAGGGAGGAGGTGAGAAGATTTGCCCAGGCCAGATTAAGGGAGATCGAAGCGATCCTCGCCCAGGAGCGGATTCGACTTCAGCATACGCAGATTCTGGCCCCATTTTCCGGAGAGATCAGCCGCAAGTTCGTGGATGCCGGGGCGTTGGTCTCCTCTTCAACAGCCATTGTGACTCTTATTCACACGGAAACATTAAAGGTGGTGGCCAATATCCTGGAAAAAGATATCCCACTTATCAAAACAGGATTAAAGGCAAAGATCACGACCGAGTCCTTTCCAGGGAAGGTGTTCGAGGGTAAAATCACACGGATCAGCAGCGCCCTGGAACCCGCAACCCGGACCCTCCAGGCAGAGATCGAAATCCCGAATGCAGGGAGATGGCTCAAACCCAGTATGTTCGCAAAAATCGAACTGGTTCTCTCCCAGAAGCCTCATGCCCTCGTGGTCCCCCAGCATGCCGTGATTGAGGAGAGAGGAGTGAAGATGATTTACATTGTTAAAGAAAACCAGGCCTTCCGGAAAATGATTGTCACCGGCATTGAGCAGTTCCCCTATGTAGAGGTGCTGGAAGGGCTCTCCGAAGGAGACCGGGTGGTTGTCAGAGGGCAGGATGCGCTCAGGGAAGGTTCGACCGTGCGGGTGATCGAAGGAGGTTAAGATTCATGGATATCATCCGCGGTTCCCTGAAGAACCCGGTGTCGCGCTTTATGGTGGCCATCGGGATCATCCTGCTCGGGATCATCGCTTTTTCAAGCCTCGCCATCGACCTCTTTCCCGAAATCACCTATCCGATCGCCTCCGTCGTCACCGAATACTCCGGAGCCAGTCCGCAGGACGTGGAAATGACGATCACACGACCGATCGAAAAGCGGTTGAGTCGAATTCAAAACGTCCGCCATGTTTCCTCCCGTTCCCGGGAGGGCGTTTCTATTGTCACCGTTGAGTTTTATTGGGGAACCAATCTCGATGTCGCCTCGTTCGATATCCAGCAAAGTGTAAGCCAGATCCAGGACCTTTTTCCCGATGAAGCGAGATTGCCTGTCATCATCAAGTTCGATCCCTCGCAGATCTCCGTGATCGTCCTTTCCATCACCGGCCCCATGGATGAGTTTCGTCTTCGAGAACTGGCGGAGGACTTCGTCGCCCCGAGACTGGAGAGCTTGAAAGGAGTTGCCTCCGCCAATGTCTTCGGTGGCTTGACGAGGGAAATCCAGGTGGAGCTGGAACGGTCCAAATTAGAGAGGATGAATCTTTCCTTGGATAGGGTGGCCCAGGCCGTGAGGGCCGCCCACATGGACAAACCCGGGGGAAGCCTCCGGACAGAAAAACAGGAGTTCAGTATCCGGACGCTTGGCCGGACTCCGGAGGTCAGCGACCTCGAAGAAATCGTGGTTCACCGCCAGAACGGAGTCTCCATTCGTCTAAAGGATATTGGAAGGATTAAAGACGGATATGAAGATACTCAGACAGAAGTGAATGTGAACCGGGTCAGGGGGATTGTCATCGGAGTCCAGAAGCAGATCGGAGGCAATACCGTCTCCGTGGTGGACCATACGTTGAAAGCCCTGACTCAGATTCGGAAGGAACTTCCGCCGGGAGTTTCCATCGAGGTGGTCTCCGACCAGTCGACCTTTATCCGCAAATCGATCAAGAACCTTCAAAAGGAGGCCATGATGGGGGCCCTCCTCGCGGTTGCGATCATTCTCCTCTTTTTGAGAAATGTGACCAGCACGCTCATCATTGCCCACGCCATTCCCGTCTCCATCATCGCCACTTTCGTGCTCCTCCACTTCGGAAAATTCACTCTTAACATCATGACGCTCGGAGGGCTGGCTCTCGGAGTGGGCCGTCTCGTCGATGACGCCATCGTCGTGCTCGAAAACATCAACCGGCATATGGAGTCGGGGGAGCCCCCCGAGGAGGCTTCGTATCAAGGAACCACCGAGGTGAGCAAACCGGTGATTGCGGCGTCGCTGACCAGCATCATCGTCTTCCTTCCACTGGCTTTCGTGACCGGGATTGCGCCCATTTTATTTATCCAGCTGGCTTATACCGTCGCTTTCTCACTCCTGGCCTCCCTTTTTGTTTCGCTGACCCTGGTACCCATTCTGACCAACAAATTCCTCCGCCCCACCCGGTTGACAGCAAAACCTTCCCGGGTCCAGAGAATCCTTCAGAAGGCTTACCCATTATTCGTTTGGATGGATCAACGATACCACCACACCCTCGATTTTGCCCTGTCCCACCGGAAGCTTGTCGTGACAGGCGTGGTGGCCGTTTTTTTGGGAACGCTCCTTCTCATTCCCCTCATGGGTACGGAACTTTTCCCTCCTTCGGATGAAGGACAGGTGAGGATGTCGATCCGGCTCCCCGTAGGCTCTTCTCTGGAGGAGACGAAGCGAGTGATGGACCAGGTGGAGGAGATTGTTTTTGACGAAGTTCCTGAATTGAAGTCGCTCTGGGCCAGAGCTGGATCGGGGAGAGGAAGATCCGTCATCTTCGGCGGAAGGTTTGCCGGCCCCCATACCGGGATGGCTTCTCTGATGCTTGTCGATCAATCGGAAAGGAAAAGGTCAGCCGAGACGATTGCCCGGAGGCTCAGGGAGAGGGTCAACCATATTCCTGGTTCAAAGATTACCGTCTTCCCGGGGGGCATCATCTCGAGGGTGATCACATTCGGAGCGGATGAACCGATCGATGTGGAAATCCTCGGATACGACCTGGCCACGGGAAGTCGCCTGGCGAGGGAGGTTGAGGGCATCCTCAGGGAGGTCGGAGGGGTGACCGATATTCAGATCAGTCGCGAGGAAGGGTTGCCGGAATACCAGGTCCAACTCCGTCAGGACCGCTTGGCTGCCCTGGGATTAACGACGTCACGGGTGGGAGAGATCGTCAGAGGGGCGATCGAGGGGATGGAAGCGGCCATCTATGTCGATCCCATGACGGGCCGTGAACATTATGTGAGAGTTCGGCTCCGCGAAGAAGACAGGAGAAGGCCTGAGGACCTGGCCCGGTTGCCTCTTCCGGCTCTCGATGGGAAAGTGGTGCCGCTGGAGAATGTGGCGGAAGTCGTTAGAACGACATCACCCGTTCAACTGGAGCGAAAATACCAGCAGAGAATCGTCCATGTGACGGCCAATACGAGCGGAAGGGATCTCGGTTCGATTGCCTCTGAAATTGAAAAGAAGATATCCAGGATGGATGTTCCGGAGGGGTTCTCTGTCCTCTTGAAAGGAGCGCGCCTGGAACAGAAAGAGGCGTTTCAAACGCTTCTCTTCTCGGTCGGGCTCGCCATCTTTCTGGTCTACATGGTTTTGGCCTCCCAATTTGCCTCCCTGCTCCACCCGTTTTTGGTTATGTTCTCCGTCCCGTTGGGACTCATCGGTGTCCTCTGGGCTCTCTTTGTCACCGGAAATACATTGAACATGGTCTCTTTCATCGGAATCATCATGATGGTCGGGATCGTGGTGAACAATGCCATCATTCTGGTGGATTTCATCAACCGGCTCCGGAACGTGGAGGGGGTTCCGTTAAGGGAGGCTATCATCCGCGGGGGCAGGGTCCGGCTCAGGCCTATTCTGATGACCTCATTTACAACCATCTTAGGACTGATGCCCATGGCCCTCGGGTTGGGTGAAGGGGCTGAAGCCTACACGTCCCTGGCGATTGCCGTGATCGGGGGCCTCATCGTCTCCATGTTCCTCACGCTGGTCTTCATCCCAACGATCTATTTTATCGTGGAGGAGCGGAGAAGCCGCAAGAAAGGAATCCAGGGGTCCAGGGTTCAAGGGGTCGAGGTGTAAACCCGTTCAAGACAAATTCTTTTTTGAATTTACACTCGAATCCTAAAATCCTCGAACCCTTTCCCCCTGGTTCATCTTATGATTCAACGCCGAAAGACCCGTCAGATATCGGTTGGTCCCGTTCAAATTGGAGGGGATGCGCCCGTCTCCGTCCAGTCGATGACCAAGACCGATACACGAGATGTTCGAAAAACAGTTGCCCAGATCCGGCGTCTTGAACGGGCGGGTTGTGAAATCGTACGGGTGGCTGTCCCGGATGAGGAGGCGGCGCGTGCCATCGCCCAAATTAAGAGCAGGATCAAGATTCCCCTGATTGAGGATATTCATTTCAACTACCGGCTGGCCCTGATGGCGATGGCACATGGGGCGGACGGGCTTCGCATCAATCCGGGGAATATCGGCGGAAGAGACTGCCTCAAGGCGATTGTGAGCGAGGCAAAGAGCCGCTCCGTTCCGATCCGCATCGGAGTCAATGCCGGTTCGCTGGAGAAAGATCTCCTTAAAGATTTCGGGGGGCCGACCCCCGGGGCCATGGTATTGAGCGGACTGCGAGCCACTGAATCCATGGAGGACCTCGGTTTTCATCTCATCAAGGTGTCTTTGAAGGCATCCGACGTTTTGAGGACGGTGGAAGCCTACCGTCTCTTTTCAAAGAAATCGGACTATCCCCTTCATGTCGGAATCACG
This sequence comes from Deltaproteobacteria bacterium, assembly GCA_020059605.1. Taxonomy (GTDB): domain Bacteria; phylum Desulfobacterota; class BSN033; order BSN033; family UBA1163; genus RBG-16-49-23. Next base: position 30,022 of record JAGVBT010000120.1, on the reverse strand, counting down.
GAGGCCGGAAAGGGCTCGGGGGCAGTGGTCAAATCGGCCATCGGAATCGGACTCCTTCTCAGCGAGGGGATCGGGGACACGATCCGTGTCTCTTTAACCGGAGATCCGCTGGATGAGGTCCGTGCGGGTTATGAGATCTTGAGGGCTTTAAAGATCCGGGAGAGGGGAGTTGAAATCATCTCCTGCCCAACCTGCGGCCGCTGCGAAATCGACCTGGGCGGTCTAGTGGAGAAGGTGGAAAAAGGGGTCCGGAAGGTTGCCATTCCCATGACCGTCGCCATCATGGGATGCGTGGTCAATGGTCCGGGCGAGGCGAAGGAGGCGGACATCGGGATTGCCGGGGGGAAAAGGGTTGGACTCCTTTTTAAAAAAGGAGAGATCGTTAGGAAGTTGAAGGAAGTAGATTTGGCTGCCGTGTTGTTAAAAGAGGTTTACAAAATGATAGGAGATGTGTAAATTCGAAGCTCGAAATGCGAATTTCGAAACAAGCACAAATGTTCAAAATCAAAATGACCCAAACAGATAGAGATGGTTTTGAATTTGAAAAATTTGAATTTAGAATTTGTTTCGAATTTCGATATTCGAATTTCGGATTTTCTTCCAGACATGATAGATTCTCTGGAGGACCGTGACGTGGGTGAGGACGGCGAGGATCCAGAGGACCGGTTCTATCCGGTTCAACAGAGTTCCAAGGGAGAGAAGAATGATCCTCTCCGCTCTTTCCATCAGGCCTGTGTGGCAGGGGATTTGGAGGGATTCCGCTTTTGCCCGGACATAGGGGATGAGGGCGGTTCCGATGGCGACCACGGAAGCGAGAACAACCAGGGCAGCGTTTTCCTCTCCCAGGCCATGGATAATGAGAGCCAGAAGGAAGAGAAGGTCCGAATACCGGTCCATCACCGAATCGAAAAAGCTTCCGAAAACCGTCGCTTTCCCTAAATTTCTGGCGATCACTCCATCGAGAAGATCAAAAAGCCCTGAGACGATTAGGAACAAGCCTGCGAACAACCAGAACCCTTCCAGGACGAGAAGGGAAGCGCCAAGGGTGGAGAAGAATCCGAGCAGGGTGAAGAGATTGGGATTCCCATTTTCCCCGAAGAGTTTTTTATAGGCATTGTAAAGAAAGGGGTCGAGCCGGTGTCCGAGTCTGTCGCCAAGCATAGGTTGGCAATGAGATTAACATTTTCTATGGAAAAGTCAATCGAACTGTTTTATACTTCCGCCACAAACGCCGGCCGATGAGACTTCATGGAGGAGGAGCCTATGTCATCCCATGCCATTTCTCAAACCGAATTCAAAACCCTGAACCTGAAGGGAAGGGGAAAAGTCAGAGACATCTATGACCTCGGAGACAGGCTTCTGATCGTTGCCACCGACCGGATCTCCGCCTTCGATGTGGTTATGCCCAATCCCATTCCGGATAAGGGGAGGGTCCTGACCCAGCTCTCCGCATTCTGGTTTGACGTCACCCGGGAGATTGTTCCCAACCACGTTATCTCCGCCCATGTCAGGGATTTTCCAAAGGAGTGCCTTCCCTACGAGGAGGCCCTGGAGAGTCGCTCCATGCTGGTGGTCAAAACGGATGTTCTTCCCATTGAATGTATCGTGAGAGGATACCTGTCGGGCTCGGGATGGGAGGATTACCGGAAGACAGGATCCGTTTGCGGCATCCCGCTCCCAGAAGGGTTAGCGGAGTCCTCAAAGCTGGAAGAGCCTATCTTTACTCCTTCCACCAAGGCAGAGCAGGGCCTCCACGACGAAAATATCCCCTTTGAGAAGATGGAGGAGGTCGTCGGCAAGGACCTGGCGAGGCGATTGAAATCCACCTCGATCGACGTCTATAAAAAAGCGAGGGATTATGCGGAGCAGAGGGGGATCCTGATTGCCGACACCAAGATGGAATTCGGGATAAAGGACGGAAAGCTGATCCTCATCGATGAACTTCTCACCCCGGATTCCTCCCGGTTCTGGCCCAAAGAGGGTTACAGGCCGGGCGGCTCCCAGAAGAGTTTTGACAAACAATTTTTAAGGGATTACCTTCTCTCCATCCGGTGGAACAAAACGCCTCCGGCTCCCCAGTTGCCCCAGGAGATCATCGATAAGACAAGAGAGAAGTATTTGGAGGCCTACGAGAAACTGGTGGGGAAACCGCTTTCGGATTCATAGGTAACGATTGATGAATCGGCGGATGACTTGAACGTAGGTTTGACCCCCCACATCGTAGGTGTCGTTATGGTGAGCTCCCTTGATCGTAAAAAATTCCTTCGGTTCGTTCGCCTCGGCAAAGAGTTTTCGGCCCAATGCGTAAGGGACCAGTTCATCCCCGTCTCCATGGAGGATGAGGAGGGGAGCTTTCAGGGAGGAAATCTTTGAAAGGGAATTAAATTTTCCTTTGAGAAACATTCCTGCTCCCGGGATGAATCTCCCGGCGACCTCACCGATGCTGGTAAAAGTCGATTCGAGAATCACCGCTCCCACCTCCTTTTTCACGGCAAGGTCGATCGCCACTGCCCCACCCAATGACTCTCCGAAGAGGGCAATCCTTTTCGGATCGATCCCCCGTGTTTGAGTAAGAAAATTCCAGGAGGTTAAGGCATCCAGGTAACAGGATGCTTCCGAAGGCTTCCCCTGGCTCAAACCATACCCGTGATAATCGATCATCAGGGAGGAAATCTCAGGGTAGCAAAGGAGGCGGATTTTCTCGATCCGGTGGGAGATGTTCCCGCCGTTTCCATGGAAAAAGAGCATGGCCGTTTCTCCGGAGCCCGGAATGAACCATCCATGGATGGTCACTCCATCCTGGCAGGGGAGATAAACATCCTCATGTTCCATTCCCCCGTCCGAGGGAGAAGTCCAGATCTCCTTCTCCGGAAAGAAGATAAACGATTCAATAGGGAAAAGGCCTGTCATCATTCGTTGAATATTGAAAACATGGATTCCATCAAAGGGGTGCCTCAATCAATTCGAGAAGGTCTGGAAGGCTCCTTAAAATTCGTTTCGGTCTCTTTTGCGAGAGTTCCTTTCTGGTGTGAAACTCGGTAGGAAGCGCATAAACGTCGACCCCTGCCTCTTTTCCCGTCTCAATATCGGTGAGGGTGTCTCCTACAAAAACCACTTCCTCCGGAAGAAGTCCCATCTCCCTTAATGCGGCGTGAATCATATCCGGGAAAGGCTTGTTCCGGGGGACATCTCCTGCCCCGATCACCGATTTAAAAAGGGAGGACACACCGAGATGGTTGAGGGCCCCCCTGGAGAAACGGCCGAATTTATTGGAGGCCACTCCCAGAAGCACCCCGCGGTTGTGAAGCCGGCCGAGGACCTCTTGGGCGCCATTTAAAAAACGGGTATGGTCCAGGTAGACCTCCTCATATTTTTGGCGCATAATGGGAATCATGTGTGGGACCTCCCCGGGAGAGAAGAATTGACCGAGTGTCGATTCGAGATCGGATTTCAGATATCGGTTAAGCTTATCATATGGGAAAACCTCTCTTCCCGACCGTTGAAAAACCTCTTCCAATCCCAGATAAATCGCATCATAGGCCTCGATGAGCGTCCCATCCAGATCGAAGATGATTCCGTGGATTCGCTTCTTCATATCTGCGAGGATGTCATGAAAGTTTTCAAAGAAATGGCATGAGATGTCCTGGTCGATGCAGTATGGATAGAGGGAATCTTTGGCAAAGGCCAGGTCTGCCTCACGCGCCGCGCATCTGTCGGAGAACCCGTTTCCCACAAAGAAAATCCTGTCATATGCATTGCGGTGGCTCCGGACGATTTGCATCTTACAGGTCCCGCAGAGACCGCACTCCTCGTTGGAATGGGGAAAAGAGATGCGGATTCCACCCTTTTTCAGGAATCGGGCGGAGTTGGCATAATAGGGGATCTCCGGGAGGTCGTGCGCATTGAGGATGGCGCGAATATAGAAATCGAGGCCGTCACTCACAATCTTCACATCGATCCCGTGTTCGAGGCAGTATCGGTAAAACGTTTTGAAATGGGGATCAATGTCCGAATGCCGGCGGAGGTAGCGAAGGACACTCGCCTCATCGCCGTTGAGCATCTTTGCAATCGAGGAGTAAGCTTCCTTCGATCCGATCTTCCCCTCGCGGTATTCCCGGTCTATGGTTTGCCACTCTCCCAACGAGAACCGGTTGACGAGGAGATAGCCCGTATCCCGGATACTGATCGTTCCGTCAAAATCACACAGAATCAGTTTTTTCATTATTTGAAATTTTGGTTATTGGAATTTATTTGGAGCTTGGAATTTGGTTATTCATATTCAGTCATCCCAGCCAATCGGTCTTTTTTGGGCAACCGGTAGCTTAAATTTCTCCTTCAATCGCCGGGCGACGAGATTCGGGACCAATCCTTCCACCGTTCCGCCCAGCTTGGCCACCTCTTTGATCGTCCGGGAGGAGACGAAAAAGTAATCTTTGCTGGTCATCATGAAGAGCGTATCGAGATGGGTGCTGAGACTACGGTTCATGGAGGCCATATGAAATTCATATTCAAAATCAGAAGTCGCCCGGAGTCCTCTCAACAGGACTCTGGCATTGGTCTTTTCGACATAGCTGACAAGAAGCCCCTTAAAACAATCGACGATGACATGGGGGCTCTCTTTGAAGATGGCCTTTGCCATCTCCACTCTTTCCTCAACCGTAAAGAGGGGCTTCTTTTCCGCGTCATGGGCAATGGCAAGGATGACTGTATCAAAGATCTCAAGGGCCCTCTCCACGATATCGATATGACCATAGGTGAGGGGATCGAAAGAACCGGGGTAGATCGCTACTTTTCCCATATCGTTTTTATCTCCTTTCCTCTTCCGTGCCATCTCAATCACCCTGTCGGGGATCTTGCGGATCCACACCTGCCTGAAGGATGGAAACCATCGTGTCTCCCATTCTCCTCTGTTTGACGACAAACCACCCTCCGGTGTTCCGTGGAAGGGGTTCGCGGCGGCCATGCTCGATCACCAGGAAGGAACTTTCATGATAAATGTGATGGTTTTCCAGTTTTTCCAGAGTTCGTTGTATCCATCCCTTCTCATAGGGAGGATCCATCAGAATAATATCGAAAGACTCCCTCCTTGCGTCAAGAATGGCGATGGCACGGCTGATCTCCTTTGGAATGATCTCCGCCTGTTCGGAGAAGCCGCATTGGAGAAGATTTCTCTGAATGATTCTTAAGGCCTCTTTGGCCTTCTCGACGAAGAAGGTCTTTTTCGCTCCGCGGCTCAGGGCTTCGATTCCAAGGCTCCCCGTACCCGCAAAGAGGTCGAGAACGAATGTTCCCTCTACCGCTTTCCCGAGGATGTTGAAAATCGATTCTTTCACCCGGTCCGAGGTGGGACGAAGGGCCAGTCCCTTTAAGGGCGCCAACCTTCTCCCCCTCGATGTCCCGCTGATGATCCGCATGCTTTTAAAAATTCGAAATCCGAATGTCGAAATCCCTGCCTACCGGCAGGCAGGCGAAACAAATTCGAATTTCCGAAATCCAAATGTCTCAAACTGATTTGTTTCGAACATTTGAGATTTAATCATTAGAGATTGTTTCGAATTGATCCCTTCGGGAAGCTTCGCCCGAATTTCGATTTTCGGATTTAATATGTAATAGTTCTTTGACGCGTTTCTGCATGTTGCCCAGGTGTGATCCCTGCCAGTAGATCTTATCGCACCGGCGGCAGTGGAAAAAATCTTTTTGCTGATGAAAGATAAAATCCGGGACCTTGCCTTCTGCCTGATCCCGGGGGATATCCTCGAGCGGTCCATTACAGGGGATGCATCGGGTAAAAGGGACCTCGTCGTTGAAAGAGAGTTTCCCTTTTCGAATTAACTCCTCGAGTTGCCGGGAAGGATGGTTCTCTGTGAGGGTAATGATATGATCCTTCGGTCGTCTAAGGGCCAGTTTCGTATTCCGGGTCACGAGGATTCGTCCCTCCTGGCGGGCGATATGGATGAGTTGATGAAAATCATCGCCCCGGTAATAAACGGTATCATAACCGAGCATCCTCAACCCTTTTGCCAGCTTCCCGAGCGTGCGATCAGCGATGAACTTCATTGTTTCTTTAAAAAAATCGCCTTGCTCCATGCGCCATGCGTTTTTCTGTTCTAAAGATATTTCCCGAGGATCGGTTCCAGATCTTTCTTTGTTTTTTCAGGGATTAACTTTCTGCTGGTGATCAGGGCATGGTGCAAGGCTGAGGCGCAGAGACAATCCCTCTTCTCGGGCAGGCGCTTCACCGCCGTCCGGATGGCGTGTTTAGCGGTTCGGGCGCTCTGGGCAAGAATCCTCAGGACTTCTCCTATGGAGACATCGCCCGCTTCCTGATGCCAGCAGTCGTAGTCGGTCGCAAAAGCGATGGTGGCATAACAGATCTCCGCTTCTCGGGCAAGCCTTGCCTCGGGAAGATTGGTCATTCCGATGATGTCGACGCCCCAGGAGCGGTAGAGTTTTGATTCGGCACGTGTGGAGAATTGTGGCCCTTCGATGCAAAGATAGGTTCCCTCTTGATGGACCGTAGCTCCCGCCTCTTCCCCGGCTCTCCCGAGGATCTGGCTCAGGGCCGGGCAAACCGGATCGGCAAAACTAATGTGGCAGACAATTCCGTCACTAAAGAAGGTATTCGGCCGTCCCACGGTTCGATCGATAAATTGATTGGGGATGATCATATCCCCCGGATGGATGTTCTCTTTCATGGATCCGACCGCGCTGACGCCGATGATCCAATCGACGCCCAGCATCTTCATCCCCATGATATTGGCCCTGAAGTTGAGAGAAGAGGGCTGAATCCGATGACCTTTCCCGTGGCGGGGCAAGAAGGCAATCTTCACCCCTTCAAGGCGACCCGTGATAAAAACATCCGAAGGGTCGCCATATGGAGTCTTTAAAGAAATCTCCCGAACCTCTTCCAGCCCTTCCATTTCATAAAGGCCCGAACCACCGATGACCCCCACCATCTTTTCAGGCATGCCAATCCTCCTCGGTTTTTTCCAAAATGTTAATTGATTTATCAAGCGCTGTCAAACGGGGACGGGGCTTCGCCTTCAGGTCGATCAGTGAAGGGGTTGCATTTACCAGCCATTTGATTTAGACATACGGCATGAGGATTTTTTTTGCCCGCCTCCCTCCTTTCGTGATTCTTGCCCTCCCTTTTGGAGTCTTCGTTTTGGCCACCCAACTTGGATTCCAGACGTTTTTTGACGAGAACGCCTTTCATCTTAAGGCCATTCAGAAGTTTTCCTCCGCATTTCCCTATTTTTCACTGAAGCATTACTCCTCGGTGACGGGTCCCCTCCCTTACATGCTCTGGGCGACCTTTGGAAAGGCCTTTGGTTTTGAAATCCCCACGCTGCGATTTCTCACCGTCCTCTTTTCCTATACGACCGGCCTGCTCTTCTTTGTTACCTGCCGCGATCAAAAGATCCCATTCCCCCTTTTGACCACCTTCGTGCTGATCTCCTTCCCTTATATTTTTCTCCACTCCTTCACCCTCTATACCAATAATATGGCCCTCTTCTGGCAGGTTTTCACCATGCTTTTTTTATTGAAGTATGTTGAATCCAAATCCATAACCGATCTCATCCTCGCCGCCTTCGGCTCATCAGCGCTTGTCTTTACAAGGCAGATCGATATCGCCTTGCCCATCGCGGCTCTCTGTTTTTTGTTAACTGAAAAGAATCTGAGAAGGCCATGGACCCTGCTCATTGTTTTTCTGCCAATCGCAGGATTATTGTTTTTGTTTTATTATTGGGGCGGAATCTTCCCCGGGCGAATTTGGGGCCGACCTCTTCTCCATTTCCTGTTCTCCATCCGGTGGACTCAGTTTACTCTCATTCTGGTCATGCTTGGATTCTATTTTCATCCCCTCGGACTCCTGGAAATCAAAAGGGGAAAGGGATGGCCCCTGCTTTTTCTCATTGGGTCGGTCGTTTATCTTCTTATCTTTCCCCTGAATTACCCGAAAGAAGGACTGGGCATTATCTATTATGGAATCGATGTGTTAGGCCGAAATGTCCATCCGGCGCTGGTATGGATCCTACCGCTCTATTTTGGAATTGCAGGGGGGTTATTCTTCCACGGCCTGCTTAGAGGCATTCGTGAGTCGAGGAGGCCGCCGCTGGTTTTTTATATTTTCCTCTGCTATTTTCTTATGAGCGGCCTGAATCCGGTCGTTTATGAAAGATATGATTACTATCTATGGCCTATGATTCTCTTACTGCTTCCCAAGGATATCTCGGAAAATCGCGCGCTTCTGCTGTTCGTTCTTGCCATCCAAACCGTGATCACGCTCGCCTACCTGAATGTAACGCTGATTTTTCCAAATTGAGCCATAGATCGATTGAAATTCATCCGGCCATTGTTCAGCGATGATTGAAACGCGACAGCATGGAAAATCGTTTGGGAAAGCTTATGGGCACAGGGCTCTTCCCTGGAGCTGGCCGCAGGCGGCGGAGATATTGATTCCTTTGCTTGTGCGGACAATGGCCGTCAGGCCGGCTTTCATGAGAATTTCTTGGAACTCCCTCACCCTTTCCTCCGAGGGCCTCCTGAAAGGAATTTCCGGCGCCTCGTTGAGGGGAATGAGATTGATCTTTGAGGGAATGCCTTTCAATAGGGGGATCAGTCGTTTTGCATCGCGGGGAGAATCGTTCACTCCCTCCACCATGACATACTCGAACGTGATTCTCGCCCTCCGCTTGAGAGGAAAATTCCTTAATACGTCTAATACCCTTTTCATCGGGTAACGGCGATTCACAGGCATAAGGCGGCTTCGAGTCTCCTCGTCGGCCGCATTGAGGGAGACGGCAAGACGAAACCGGATTTTCTCATTCAAAAGTTTTTCCAATCCCGGGAGAAGGCCCGCCGTGGAGAGCGTGATCCTTCTGGATGAAAAACCGAACCCATCCGGATGGGCCATGAGCTCAATGGCTTTTAGCGTATTGACGTAATTGGCCAGCGGTTCTCCCATTCCCATGAGGACGATGTTGGTGATGGGACTTTTCCCGCTGAGGTGCTCCCTCACGGCCAAAATTTGATTGACGATTTCAGAGACAGAGAGATTCCTTTTCCATCCCATTTTACCCGTGAGGCAGAACCGGCAACCGAGACCACAGCCCACTTGAGTCGAGACACAGAGGGTGAGCCGGGACTTGTCCGGGATCAATACGCTCTCAATCCGATTACCGTCCTCGAGACCGAGGAGAAATTTTTTCGTCCCGTCCCGGTCCTCTTCGATACGGATCGATTGCAACGTCGAAATCCGGCCGGCCTGATTCAATTGCTCACGAAATTTCTTGGAGAGGTTGCTCATCTCATCAACGGAACGGACTCCTCTCCGGTAGAGCCACCTCAGGGCCTGGACGCTCCGGTATCGTTCTTTTCCGAACATAGCGATGAAGCCCTCCAGTTCGGTCGGGCTCAGGTTCTTCAGATCGGTCTTTTCCAAGGCATCTTTCATGAAGGATAGTCACCTTCGAGCAACAAAAAATTTTCCCCTCAGTTTTATCCTCTCCCCTCGGAGACTGTGTCGTAATATGAAAAAACCGACTTTTTGAAAAGGGAGAGGGGCGGTCGGGTGGAAAAGATTTAGAGCGGTAACCTTTAGCCGTTCGGATTCAAGCGTACCAAGCATATGATAACATTCGATTTTATACAAACAACGATTTCCCATCACCTAAAAGACCCGCATTCTAAATCTTTGGAACCTGACTGCCTCTCCCCCTTTGCCTGCTATTACGACACAGCCTCCCGAGGGAGAGGGAAGAGGGAGGGAGGCTCAATATGAAAAGACCTCGAGGGCGTTGAAGAAGTAGCTGATTTCGAAGGCGGCGGTTTCAGGGGCATCTGACCCATGAACGATATTCTGTTCGATGTCGGCAGCAAACTGGCGCCTCAGGGTCCCTTCTCCCGCCTTTTTCGGATCGGTGGCCCCCATCCATGCCCTCGTTTTCGAAATGGCCCCATCCCCTTCGAGGACCATGACGACACAGGGCCCGGAAGACATAAAACCAGTCAGGCTCTCAAAGAAGGGTTTGCCCCGGTGGACTGCATAGAATCCCTCCGCCTCCTTCCGGCCCATCCAAATCATCTTCAGCCCGATGACCTTCAGGCCGTTGCCCTCGAAGCGTTTGATGATCTCTCCGATCAGATGTTGGTTTACCCCGTCCGGCTTGACAATCGACAATGTCCTTTCCATTTAATCCTCCTGTCCACAGATGATTTAATCATAATCTATCTTTCTCAAAACTTCCTTGTCAAGACACGTGGGGGCAATTCATGAATTGCCCCCACAAAGTTGTCCACCGGAATCATTGACAAAGAATAATCTATCCGACTATAAAGTATTAAAGATTAAAAGAGGAGAGCGTGATGGAAGAGAAACAAGCGGGGCCTTATGAGGTGATCATTATCGGAGGAGGACCGGCGGGCATGACCGCAGGGCTTTATGTCTCGAGGGCAAGGCTCCGAACCCTTTTGATTGAAAACGGCCTCTTCGGAGGTCAGATGACGACCACGGAATTGATTGAGAACTACCCCGGTTTCCCGCAAGGGGTAAGCGGCGAGGAGTTAAGCCGCCTCATGGAGGAACAGGCAAAGCGATTCGGAATGGAGGCCATCAGCGACGAGGTGACAGAGATAAGTTTAGAGAAAGACCTAAAAAGGGTGAAGACCTATGAGGGAGAATTTTTCTGCCGGGCTCTCATCATCTGCACCGGAACCGAATACCGGAAATTGGGCGTTCCCGGCGAAGAGGCATTTAGGGGGAAAGGGATCTCCTACTGTGCGACCTGTGACGGGGCCTTTTTCAGGGACAGCCGGATTGTCGTTGTGGGCGGCGGGGACTCGGCGCTCACAGAAGCCCTTTTCCTCACGAAGTTTGTCAAAGAGTTGACCATCATTCATCGAAGAGATGCGCTCCGGGCGACAAAGATCTATCAGGAGAGGGTGCTTAGCCATCCAAAGATCAAATTCCTGTGGAATTCCGTGGTCCAGGAGATCAAAGGGGACAGCGTGGTTCGCTCGGTCTCTGTCAAGGATGTGACGACGGGAGAAGTGAAAGAAGTGGAGGCCGAAGGTGCTTTTCTCTTCATCGGGCTGATGCCGAGAACCCAGTTTTTAAAAGACCTGGTGAAGAAGGATGAGGCAGGTTATATCATCACGAATGAGAATTGCGAGACCTCGGTCAAGGGCATTTTTGCCGCGGGGGATTGCCGGAAGAAATTGCTAAGGCAGATTTCGACCTCCGTGGGAGATGGGGCAACGGCGGCCTTCGCCGCCGAGAAATATCTGGAAGGAGGATAATTCCCAATTCTCAATGTTCCATGGCCAAGGGGCAATGCTAATGATAAAAAAGATAAAATCGATACCCACGATGAGTATTTTCTTATTCGGGATGCTGGCGGTCTTGATCCATGCCTACGGCGAGGAGATCAACCAGGAAGGGTGGGGTGTTCCTGATTTGAAAAGCCTTGTTCCTTACTCCATCGCCATACAGAAAGCGGATGGAACGGAGAAGATCGTAGAGCGATTTTATACCCCTGATGGAGGTCATGTGGCCAGGATCAGTGGGAACGGGAAAGTGTTTGCCTATGCGGTGGACAGGGACCGTGAGCCACCGGTCGATTACCTTCTCCTGGATCCGGACGGCTTCGGAAGATTTACGAAAAAATTGAAGCCCGATGAGGCCTACACGATCCCGGAATGGGTTTTTCGTTAATCCTTCCTCAGTAAAAATTTTTCTTAGGGAAACAAAAAAAGGCAGTATTCATTCTTCCTGAAATTCCACTCTTCAACATACTCTATTGAATTCAAAAGGTTTCATCCTGAATGCCGGATTGGCATTATAATTGCTGATTATCTCACCAAAAGAAATATCTTAAAATTTTCGATAAAGCCAAACCACGAGTAATCGTGGGACGGAAAGCCACGCCTGCGTGCCGAAACGCCTGACTACAGCAGTCAGGCAAAACAGGATGCAGGAGTGCTTGCAAGCCGAAATACCTGCCTAATATTGGCTGGCACTAAGGCGTGCAGGCACGGGTCCAAGAAGAAGCCAAAATTGGTTTCTTACCTTTGGCTAAAAACTAAAGGTGGTCTTTGGTGGATTTGCAATAGCAAATCCCTTGGATAGCCGGGTTGCCGAAGTGGAGATTGGACCGTCAACCCGTGGTATTCCTCCATCCACGGGTTTTTTACTTGGTTTTTATATTACAGCTCAAGGGAGATGAAAGTGTTGGGTTTTAAGAAATGTTCTTTTTATCGAGAGTACGGCCATTCGAAAGGGAGTGGCTTCAGGGGGTATTGCGATCTTGACCATGACTGGATGGTCTGCAGGGGTAATATCCATGCATGCAAGAAGGTCGATCTCTTCAGAAAACATTTGCTGGAGGAAAAGAGACGGGAAGGAGGCCAAAGATGGTAGAGGGCAAGAAATGTCCCCTATTTAGAAAACCGGACAGTTTAGGCATGGGGAAAGGAATCGGCTACTGTGATATCGACAGTGGCAGTGCGACCTGCGAGGGAGATGTGTTGTTCTGCGAGAGACCCGATGCCCTCAAGAAGCATCTCCGGTCGAAACTGGAGGAGATGGAGAAAAAGGGGAATTAAGATAAGACGGAAGTCCAGGAAGAGAATGGAATGTTCTGCCGAAGGCCTTCCCCTCAGGGAGGGCTTTTTATTTTGTCGACATTCCAATATTTTGTGTTATGATAATTTTAGGAAAAGAAACAGGAGAAGGGTATTGATGGCGAGCCTGGGAGGAGGTGAAAAGAGATGAGAGAAAGCGTGGAGAAGGCATTGGAAAAGATTCGCCCCGCCCTTATGGCGGATGGAGGCGATATCGAATTGGTCGATGTGGTTGATGGTGTGGTGAAGGTGAGGCTAACCGGAGCCTGCGGAGGGTGCCCCATGTCCCAGATGACCCTGAAAATGGGCGTGGAGAAAGTTCTAAAGCAACAGGTCCCGGAGGTGAAAAGCGTGGAGACGGCATAAATCACCCTTTCCCTGCCTTTGTCTCCTCGATGAAGGCGGGGGAAGGGATGTCCCATTCGTCCGACATACCCAATCCCCTTCCTTTTTTAATGGGAACGAATCGTTCCATCCTCCCGATCCGACAAACCCCTTGAAAAAAATAATAACCTCTCCTATGATATTGAAAAAAGATAAAGGAGGAGCCAGATGATGAGAAAATGGAAACGTTTGTTCTGGGCAGGAATGATGCTTCCTATGTTCATGGGAGCCTATGGATGCGGGGACTTCATCTCCTATCAGACGATTCGCGAGAGGGAACCGGTGAAGGAGCAGGCGATTGCCACGTCTTATCGTTTTGATGATATCCCGTTGCCTCCCGGCTTGAGCCTGAACAGAAGAGGATCTTTTGTCTATGAAACAAAAGCAACCCGGACCGGCCTCCTTGTCTACGAGGGAAAAGGGGAGATGGAGCAACTGGCCAATTTCTTCAAACGACAGATGCCGAACCACGGTTGGAGAATGGTGAGTAATTTCGAACTCCACAATGTGATGCTTACCTTTATTAAAGAGGGATGGAGCAGCGTCATCTATATCCTTCCCCAGGATGATGATACGAAGAGAATTGAAATCCGGGTGGGACCGATCGAGATCAAAATCCTTCCCCCGTCCCAATAGGCGATTTTGGTTTAAAGGGAAGGGTGACGGAGCCCGTTTCGTCGTATGGTAAGGTCTTGAGAGTTTAAGGATTTATCCGTTTTAACAAGTGATTGGCTGAGATGCTTGGAACGCTTGAATCAGATGCCCCTGCTAAAATCAATCTGAGACTGGAAATGATTAGAAAGAGGGAGGATGGATACCATGAGATCAGGACCATCCTCCAGAAAATCAGCCTCTACGACAGGCTCCGTTTCTCCTTGAAACGAGAGAGGGGGATCCGGATTGCCACAAACCATCCCGGTCTTCCGACCGGAAAAAGGAACCTGGTCTATCAGGCCCTTCTATCGATGATAGGGCGGTCGGATTACAGGGGAGGGGTGGAGGTTTCAATAGAAAAGAATATTCCTCTCGGTGCCGGGCTCGGAGGGGGGAGCAGTAATGCCGCTGCCGCTATCGAGGCATTAAACCGTCTTCTTAAGATAAATCTAAACAGAAAAGAGTTAATGGAAGTGGGGGCTAAGATAGGGGCGGATGTTCCTTTCTTCCTGTTTGAAGGTTCCGCCCTCGGGTCAGGCATCGGAGAAAGATTGAGAAAAATGGCACTACCTCCATTATGGTATGTTCTCATCTATCCGAATTTCGAGGTTTCAACTCGCTGGGCATATAAAAATTCCCGATTGACGCCCTCGGCAACACAAAGTCCAGCTTTTAAAAACGAGGTGAAAAAGTCTCGTTCAGGGTCAACCCTGAGCAAATCCAAGCAATTATACCGGGGGGTCGAAGGGTTGACAAAGACAAAATATCATTTTAATCTTCATGGGTTATTCAAGTCCCCGGTTCGAATTGCCCGCTTCCTTCGGAACGATCTTGAGGGGATTGTTTCGGAAAAATATACGGAAATAGGCTCCATGAAGGGGATGCTTGTTTCTGCCGGGGCAATGGGAACCATGATGACCGGAAGCGGTCCGACGGTATTTGGCCTCTTTCCCGCAAAAGAAGAGGCGACAGAAGCATACCGGAAGCTGAAGAGGAGGGCGGGAGCAAAAGGGTGGAAGATCATCCAGGCTCAAGGGATCCCCTAAAGAGATATTATCGGTATCCGAACATGAAAGCCTCTACTCCTTTGTCATTTGAACATTCGGATTTGTTTCGAGATTCGATATTCGAATTTCGGATTTATGGTTTAAGATTGGGGTGTCGTCAAGCGGTAAGACACAGGTCTTTGGAACCTGGACTCGGAGGTTCGAATCCTCCCACCCCAGCCAATTTATTGAAATGAGTGGTAAGGGGGATGAGAACCTTTCCCCGACGTGAGGAGGGGAATCAGGTTCGGCGACCGGAGGGAGGCGGAGGGAGCGGAGCGATCGAGCACATCCTCCCACCCCAGCCAATTTTTATGCCTCGACGGAAGCGGAAAGCCTTCCCCTTTCCGCGTTCGGGGACCAGGGGGTTCGAAGGTGAGAAGAAGAGTGATATTGGAAGAGGACAAGAATCTTGACTGGCTGAAGATCTTCACCGGGAACTCGAATATCGATCTGGTAGAGAAGATCACCAGGGATCTGGGAACATCCATCGGGAAGTCCATAGTGAAGAACTTCAGCGACGGGGAGATCAATGTTGAGATTAACGAGAGTGTCCGCGGGATGGATGTCTTTGTGGTCCAGTCGATCTGTCATCCTGTGAATAATAACCTGATGGAGCTTCTCATCCTGATCGATGCGTTAAAAAGGGCCTCCGCCGAAAGAATCACCGCGGTGTTGCCCTACTACGGATATGCCAGGCAGGACCGGAAAGTCTCCCCCCGCGCGCCCATTACTGCCAAGTTGATTGCGGACCTGATTACGACGGCCGGAGCCTCACGGATTCTGACGGTCGACCTTCATGCCGGCCAGATTCAGGGGTTTTTTAATATCCCCGTGGATCACCTCTTTGCGGCGCCCGTCCTTTTAGAGTATTTGAAGCAGTTGAAGAACGATCTTGTGATCGTTTCCCCGGATGCAGGGGGGGTGGAGAGGGCGAGGGCCTATGCCAAACGGATGAATGCCTCCTTGGCCATCATCGATAAGAGAAGGGAGTCGCCGAATGTCTCTCAGGTGATGAATATCATCGGGGATGTATCAGGGATGGTTGCCATCCTGGTGGATGACCTGGCGGATACGGGGGGGACATTGGCCCGGGCCGCTTATGCCCTGATGGAGAAAGGGGCTAAGGGCGTCTATGCGTGTTGCACCCATCCCGTGCTTTCCGGAAGGGCCGTGGAGATCCTTTCCGAGGCCCCCTTCGAGGAGATCGTGGTGACCGATACGATCCCCCTGAGTCAAGAAGCGAAGGCGTGCCCCAAGATCAAGGTCCTTTCGGTATCGAGCCTCCTTGCGGATGCGATCCGCAGGATCTACGAAGATGAATCGGTGAGTTGTCTGTTTATCTAAATAAAAAATCCCTCTCCTTCAATCTCTTGGCGGGAGGAATGGGAAAAACAAGGAGAAAGAGATGATGGAAAGACCTGTTGTAAGAGCGGAAATGAGAGAAGGGACAGGCAAAGGGACGTCGAGGAAACTCAGGGCAAAGGGATTTATTCCCGCCGTCTTTTACGGAAGCCATGCCCGGACGATTCCCCTGACCGTCGATCCAAAGGAGTTATTACGTTCCCTTCAAACCGAGGCCGGGGGCAATGTATTGATCGATCTTGAAATCAGGAAGGACGACCAATCCGAGAGAAAGGTCGTGATGGTGAAGGAACTCCAGTTCGACGCCCTGCAGAAGAAACCCCTGCACACCGACTTTTATGAGGTTGCCATGGATGTGTTCGTCACCGTGGAGGTTCCGATCCATCTCGTAGGAAAACCGGAGGGGACGAAGATGGGGGGCATCCTTGAGCAGGTCCGGAGGGCCATTGAAATTGAATGTCTTCCCGGCGATATCCCCAAAAGCATCGATATCGATGTGAGTTCGTTAAAAATCGGCGATTCCGTTCATGTCAAAGGCGTTCAGGTGGAGAAGGCGAAGATCTTAACGGAAGCGAACTTTACCATTGCCACCGTCGTGCCACCCTTAGCGGAGGAGAAAAAGGCGGAAGAGATTGCTGTAGAGGCTCCTGAAGGCACAGAGGGTAAGGAGAAGGAGGAGAAAGAGTAATCGAATGTGAAAATGATTGTGGGATTGGGGAATCCTGGTATCCAATTTAAGGAAAGCCGGCACAATATCGGCTTTTTAGTGTTGGACCGACTCGCCAAAGCCCATCATATACCCTTCTCCACGAGGCGCTTAAACGGCCTTTACGGAATAGGATCCATTCATGCCCGGAAGGTCATTCTTTTCAAGCCGATGACCTTTATGAACCGGAGTGGAGAGGCGATTATAAAGGCGATCCATTTTTTTCAGTCGGGCCTGGAAGACTTGATCGTCATTCATGATGATCTGGACCTACCATTCGGGAGGCTCCGTTTTAAAATGAGGGGGGGAGATGGGGGTCATTTAGGGATTCGCTCCACCATCGAGTTATTAGGGGGAAATACCTTTCTGAGATTGAGGGTGGGCATCGGAAGACCTCCAAAAGGAATGGAGCCGGCAAGTTACGTTTTAAGCTCCTTTGATGTGTCCGAACAACTCCTTTTAAATTCGACCCTCGATCAGGCGGCTGAGGCTTTGAAAGTGGCGCTGATGGAAGGGGTGCAATTTGCAATGAACCGGTTTCAGAAAAAAATCAGAACAGAGGAGGGTTAGTTATGGTCTGGATTGGAGTTGCAGCGCTGACAGGAATTTTTGCTTTGGTTTTTGTCGTCTTCACGGCCAGAAAGGTGATGAGGCAGGACCCCGGAACACCTCAGATGGTTGCCATTTCCGATGCGGTCCATGAAGGGGCGATGGCTTTCTTAAAAAGGGAATATAGGGCCATCTCCATCTTTGCGATTATTGTGGCGATCCTGTTGGCCGTCGGGCTCAAAGGTCAGGGATGGCATTTCTCCCTATTGACCGCTCTTTCCTACCTGGTAGGAGCGGCCTGCTCCCTGGTGGCCGGATATGTAGGATTGAGCATAGCCACGAGGGCCAACACTCGAACTGCCCAGGCGGCCACCCGGGGGTTTAATCAGGCCTTGTCCGTCGCCTTTCCGGGCGGCGCGGTGATGGGGCTCACTGTTGTTGGATTGGGACTTTTAGTTTTCTCCGTTGTATTTTTGATTTTAGGACAGCTTGCACCGGGCGGATTGGTGGAGAAGATGACCGAGGCAGCGGGAATCATTGCCGGTTTCAGCATGGGCGCAAGTTCCGTCGCCCTCTTTGCCAGAGTAGGAGGAGGGATTTATACAAAGGCGGCCGATGTAGGCGCAGACCTGGTGGGAAAGGTCGAAGCGGGAATTCCGGAGGACGACCCGAGAAATCCGGCAACGATTGCCGACAACGTGGGAGACAATGTCGGCGATGTGGCCGGCATGGGTGCGGACCTTTATGAATCTTATATCGGTTCGCTTCTCTCCGGAGTGATCATTGCCGTGACCACGCTCCCGACACCTGAACTTAAAATCAAGGGAGTCATTCTTTGTTTCATCCTCTATGCCATTGGGATTATTGCCTCCATCATTGGAGTTTTCTTTGTCCGGACGGACGAGAAATCCGATCCCAGGAAAGCGCTCAATAATGGAACGCTCTCGAGCGCGATCTTCTATTCCATCGGCGCGCTCATCCTGGTCTTGGGAATGTTCGGAAAAGACCTCTCCTATTTCCTGGCCACATTTTCAGGCATTGTGTCAGGGATGGTGATCGGGTGGACAGCGTTTTACTATACCTCGGGAAAGTCGGTCGAGGCCCTGGCCAAGGCAAGCATCACAGGGGCAGCTACAACGATCATCCACGGATTTGCACTGAGCTGCCGGAGCACCATTATCCCTCTGATGGTCATCGGAATAGCCATCCTTATCTCCTTTAATCTGGCCGGTTTCTTCGGCATCGCCCTGGCAGCCATCGGGATGCTGGCTATCACCGGCATGGTTGTCTCCGTGGACGCCTATGGACCCATTGCGGATAATTCCGGGGGTATTGCAGAGATGGCGCATATGGGCAAGGAGATCCGGAAGATCACCGATTCTCTGGATGCCGCCGGGAATACGACGGCTGCTGTCGGAAAGGGTTTTGCCATTGGATCTGCCGCATTGACCGCCCTGGCCCTTTTTCTCTCTTATACTCAGGTGATGGGACTGACTTCGATTGACATCATGAGTGCGGCAGGAGGTTATAAGATTGTGGCAGGCGTCTTTATCGGCGCCGTCATTCCCTACTACTTTGCCGGGGCAACGATGATGGCCGTGGGAAGGGCCGCCTTCAGCGTGGTGGAAGAGGTGCGGAGGCAGTTTAGGGAGATCAAAGGATTGATGGAAGGCACAGCGCGGGCCGAATATGCCCGGTGCGTTGACATCACGACAGCTGGCGCGCTAAAGGAGATGGTTGCCCCCGGAGTAACGGCCGTAGCCATTCCCGTTGTTCTGGGAAGTATCCTCGGTCCGGAGGCGCTGGCGGGAATGCTGTTGGGTTCTCTTGCAACAGGCGTTCCCCTTGCGCTACAGATGGCCAATGCCGGAGGAGCCTGGGACAATGCAAAGAAATGGATTGAGGAAGGAAACCTGGGAGGGAAGGGGTCGGATACTCACAAGGCCGCTGTCGTGGGCGATACGGTGGGCGATCCTTTCAAGGACACCTCCGGTCCGTCAATGAACATCCTCTTGAAATTGATGACCGTTGTCTCGTTGGTCTTCGGTCCGATGATCCTTGTCATCCACCAGTGGCTCGTCTCACTCTTCTGATTTCGGATTTCGGATTGCGGAATGCGGATTGATGAAAACCAAAATTCGCTTTGATATTGGAAGGATGGAATAGTGGAATAAACCCATTATTCCATTCTTCCACCCTTCCATTATTCCAATGTCCTTCACTCTTCCTTTTCGATCTCCATAAAGATCTTTCCGTGGTGAAAGATCCTGACCCCGCCCGTCTCTTCGGAAACGACAATGGCCAGCGCATCGGTCAGGCGGGTAATCCCGGCGGCAGCCCTGTGACGGCTTCCGAGTCCCAGGGGGATTTCGATATTCTCTCCGGAGGCGTCGAGGTGGCGGCCTGCCGCGAGGATGACCCCGTCTTCACGGAAGATAAAGGCCCCATCGATGGAAGAAAATTCCTTCACCGTTTCTTTCAACCGATGATCGAGGATATTTCTCTCCTCCTCCGGATACCCCTGGAAGGGATTGATCACCATGGGGTGGGAAAATTTTAGGACCTCTTCATGTCTGCCAAGGACGAAGATGGTTCCCACAGTCTTCCTTCCCTCCTTCGCTTCGATGGAGATCTCCAGGGCGAGGTTCAGGACAGCCTCGAAGACCTCCGGCTTTACGATTTCTGAAATCACCGGAAGATCGGAGGAGGATAGGATCTCGAACTCCTTGCCGAATTCGAGGATGAGGAGATTATCGAGAGCCTTCAATTGCGGCATTCCCGAAAGACAGATCCATTTATCCCCTTTCTGGACGAGGCCTTTGGAGAGGGCCTGGATGATTGCCATTTTAATTTGGTTGATCCGACCGAGTGGAAGATCGGGGATTCGAAGGATTTTATCAAAAATGGAGACGGCCTCCTGAAAAGAGGCCTCGTCCTTGATCGCAAGGATGAGATCAACCTGCTTCTCCTGGACGATCTTAAAGAGGGCCTCATAATCTTCGATCAGATCCGCATAGAGAAGCACTCCCTTTGATTTCGTCTTCTTAACGGCGTTACAGGCCATCTCCACCATCAGGCGATTCTGTTGTTTCACGATTTCCTCCTCCCTCCGGAGATTTCCACTGTAGGGCTTTATTTTCTCAACGTTTTATTATACAAATAATATGGAAAAAATCCATAAAAAACTTAAATTCGAAACTCGAAGCACCTGCCTGCGCGAAGCCGCTTCGGCGAAGGCAAGCGAAATTCGAAACAAATCCGAATTTCAAATGTTCAAAATTCAAAATGTCACATCTTAAAAAATGAGTTTGGGTCATTTGAGATTCGAATTTTGGTCATTGTTTCGAATTTCGATATTCGATATTCGGATTTAACGAAGGGTGACAAGATGGGTTTTCGTTGCGGAATCGTTGGCCTTCCCAATGCGGGGAAGTCGACCATCTTCAACGCCCTCACTGCAGCCGGGGCAGAAGTTGCGGACTACCGTTTCTGTACCATCCAGCCCAACCTGGGCATTGTCCCTGTCCCGGATAAAAGGCTGGAGGATCTGGCCGGACGGCTCCATCCACAAAAAGTAATCCCGACCACGCTCGAATTCTTCGACATTGCCGGATTGGTCAAGGGCGCGAGCAAGGGAGAGGGATTGGGGAATCAATTCTTAGATCACATCCGGAATGTGGATGCGATTGCCCACACCGTCCGATGCTTTGAGAACAGAAATGTTGCGCATGACTTCGGTTCCCTCGATCCGATCAGGGACATTGAGGTCGTGAATACGGAACTTATCCTGACCGATCTCCAGGCGCTGGAAAAGAGGATGGCTAAGACGGAGAAACTGCACCGGGTCGGCGCCAAGGAAAGCGGTCTGGAGTTAGACGTCTATCGGGAGGTGCAGGCCTTCTTGAACAGGGGGCAGGAAGCAGGGAAACTTCATTATCACGGCGAAAAGAAAGCCATTTTCGAGGATCTTCATCTTCTCACTTCAAAACCGGTCTTTTATGTGGCCAATGTGGATCAAGAGGAGCTGAGAGGAGATGGTACCTGCCTGAGAGTAATGACAGGATGGGCCCAAAAAGCCGGATCCAGGGTGGTGGTCATCTGCGGCGACCTGGAGGCGGAAATCGCAGAGTTGAAGGAGGAGGAACGGGAGGAATTCAGAAAGGAACTGGGCCTGGAAGGGTCAAGCTTGGAGAGGTTGATCCGGGTGGGTTACGAGACTCTCGAACTTGTCACATTTTATACCACGGTCAGTTCCGAGTTAAAAGCCTGGACTGTTACCCGGGGCACTTCCGCTCCCAGGGCCGCGGGAAAGATCCATAGCGATATGGAGCGGGGATTCATCCGCGCGGAGGTCATTCCATTCAATGAATTTATAATCTGCGGATCCGAACATGCCGCAAAGGAGAGGGGCCTTCTCCGGTCAGAAGGGAAAGAGTATCTCGTTCAGGATGGAGATATCATCCGCTTCCGGTTTAGTGTATAAGGAAGAAGAATAACCAATTACCAAGCACCAATAACCAAATAATATCCAATATCCAAATTCCAAACGACAATCAACGTTTGGTTATTGGGTCATTGGAATTTATTTGGAGCTTGGAATTTGGTGATTGGAATTTATGAATATTCCAAAGCAGCACGTTTTGAGGAGAAACGGATGAGCTTAAAACTGTTTCGCTACCTCTTCCATATGATTCCTGTCCTCTGGTTCCTCATCAGGGATGTGATATTCAGGGAACATTCAAGAGAGGAGCATCGCTTCAATTACCTTTTTGGAAAGGCCAATGCGTATGACCAGGCCGGCCTGACGGATCAATCGACCCGGACCTACGAGGAGATATTAGGAAAAGACCCGCATTCCATTCCCGTTTTCATGAACCTCGGAGGGCTCTACTTTCGAAGAAGGATGTTTGAAAAGGCCGTTCCTCATTATGAGACGGTCGTTCACATCAACCCCAAGCACTACCAGGGGCACTACTGGCTGGCGGTCTGCTACTGGAAATTAAGGCGATATTATGCCGCCATCAACACGCTGGAGGAAATCATTGAATATCTTCCCACTTTCAAAGATGCCCTGAATCTGATGGGCGACTGCTATGAGAAGATCGGGGAAGGGGCGAAAGCGGAGCATTACTACCTGAAGGCAATCAGTGCGGACCCCGATGGACGGGTCATCCATCGGGGGATACTGGATCGCACGATACAGGAGAAGAAGAGGGAACAAAGGGTAAGGCATTGACCGGGAAACGCACCTTTCGGAGCTTCATAAGTCCTCTTTTTGCTTTGCCTTTTTCTTCGCCAGGAGATATTTCTCCTCGTCCATCATCCGTGGGGAGATCCCACGGAATCCTCCCAGTCCCGAATCCGGGGGTAAAAGGATCCATGCAATTCCCAATTCCTTGTCCACCCTGACCACCTCATCTCCCCGCTGCAATTTTTTCATTCTTTCTATTTCTTTTCATCGGCGGAGGCGTCTCCCTTTCCCATTTCCAGTTTGGATTTGATCTCGCTGATGAAGTAGATCAGCGCACCGGCCCCGATCAGGATCAGCAGAATAGGGAGGGTCGCCATCACCCCCTTGATGAAGACGGACCACCAGGTCACCAGAAGGATGATTCCCACGATCACAACGATCACTCCTATGATAATGCCCAATACATTCGACATGCTCCTCACCTCCTTTTCATCAAGAATCGGATGGATTGAAAACTACCAGATCGAAAACGGGAAGTCAAGATTTAATTCGTTACGGATTTTTTCACTTTTTTCTTGACAAAAAAGGTGGGTCTTGTTAAGTTTATTTCTCATATATTGACAATTAGTTGTTAAAATCTAACAATGTCAATCAATCAGTCTCTTGCCCATGGATTGAACATCCTGCTCCTCTACGAAGCTTCTACGCCCCTGTTCACGGTTTCCGAAATTTCGAAACGCCTCGGATACAGCCAGAGTAAGACCTACCGCCTGGTGAGAACCTTGACCCAATATAACCTCCTCAAAGAGGAGGATGGATCCGCCCGCTACACCCTTGGCTTGAATACCCTGCGGTTGGGCCTGTTGGCCAAAGGCCAGTTCAATCTTTCCACCCTGGCCCAGCCATTGATGCGAGAGCTTTCTCTACGGACCAAGGAGACTGTTCTCCTCACGGCAGTAAACGGAACCAGAGGCGTAGTGCTCGAAAGGGTAGAAAGCGAAGAACCCGTCCGTTTTTCGGTCTTCCAGCCGGGGGTAACCATACCCCTCCATTGCGGAGCATCGAGCAAGATCCTGATGGCCTTCCTCCCGGAAGAGGAATGGGACCAGATCATCGACAAAGAGGGCTTGAAACATTATACTCCGCATACCATCACGGATGCCGACGAGCTCAAAGCCCATCTCAGGCATATCCGGAAGAAGGGGGTGGCTTTCAGCGACCAGGAAGTGGATCGGGACGTAAGGGCCGTGGCCGCTCCGATCTTGGGCCCGTTGGGTGAATTGATCGCAGGATTGAGCGTCGCCGGCCCTGTTTATCGAATCAGCAAACGGAAAGCGGCCGAGCTGGGCAAGCTGGTGATCGAGTATGCCGATAAGATTTCATTCCCGTTAAGGAATGAATCGAATATTGCTGCTCGAGGGGGTAGCAAGTACATTCAAACGAAAAGGAGGGTATGAAGATGAAGGTTTTTAGACATAAGGCGGTTCTTTTTCTTCTTTTAGCCATTCCGATCTTTTTAATTTCATCGGACGGATGGGCCCAATCCAAGGTGGTGAAGGTCGGCTTTATCGGTCCGCTCACCGGACCCAACGCGGCGCAGGGCGTGGGGGCGCGGAATGCCTTTGACCTGGCCATTCGCGAGGCGAACGCCTCCGGCAAATATCCTTTCAAATTTGAGATGGTGGCTCTGGACGATGCCTCCGATCCGGCCACCGGTGTGGCAGCTGCGCTCAAACTCGTTTCCGATCCGGCCGTTGCAGCGGCAAGCGGCCACTGGAACAGTCCGGTGGCTCTGGCTACGATCCATATCTTTCACACCTATAGGATTCCCTTCATCGTCTGGGGAGCCATCCACCCTGACATCACCGGTTTCTATAAATATCCTGGAGTCAATAGAGTGGCGCCGACTTTGGTCCAGGAGAATGGTCCTCTCTGTGACTGGGTGATCGGGGAACTGGGATATAAAAATATTTCGATCATTTCGGATACAAGCAGTTACGGGGAGATGAATCTCAAAGCCTTCCGGCCCATGGCCGAGGCCAAAGGGGCGAAGATCCTTTCCGTGGATAGCGTTACCGTAGGGACAACGGACTTCCGACCCATTCTGACCAAGGTGAAAGGCTTGAACCCGGACGCCGTCTATTTCGGGGGCGTAGTGATGGAGGGAGCTCTCGTACGGGACCAGATGGAAAAGGTAGGCCTCAAGAAGCTGTTCTTTGCAATTTCCGGGATCAAAGACGATAAATTTTTAGAGGTAGCCGGTCCTTCTGGAGAAGGGGTATTGACCATCAAGCCTGGAAGACCGATCGATAAGCTTGAAGGAGGAACAAGGTTTGTCAAGGCATATGAAGGGGCCGGGTACCGGGAGCCCTTCGGCGCCTATGGCCCCAACGCTTACGACTCCGCAGGAATTATCCTCGAAGCCATTTCGAAAACCGGGCCGGAGGACAAAGCCGCCATTACGAAATATATTCGGGGAGTCAAGTATAAAGGCCTGATGGGTGAAACCAGTTTCGATGCCACCGGTCAGACCACCAATGTCATGGTCAGCCGATTCGTAGGACAGGGTGGAAAGTGGGTTACCTGGGAGGAATCGGAATACATCAAGGGGAGCCGTAAACTCCCCAAATAGGCGACTCGGTCTTTTGCCTACCCCTCGGGCAATTTTCCCCTTCTCTCCTCGCTTCCTTCTTCCCGGGAAGCGGGGAGCGAAGGGGGTGAAAAGGATTCCATAGGAAGGAGAACCTGTGTGGCTGAAATTCTACAGCAATTGATCAATGCCTTGCTCCTCGGATGCACTTATACGCTCATCGCCATCGGATTTAATCTCTTTTTTGGGGCGCTTAATGTCGTCCACTTTTCTCATGGAGATGTCTGCATCCTTGGTGCCTTTATGACCCTCATCCTCTATGAACTGGCAAAGTTCCTCGGAGTTGTGACCTTCCTCCCCGGCTTTCTCTTCGTTCCACTCTTGATCATCGTGGCCATGATTCTCACGGGGCTGATCGGGACGTTTTTCGAAAGGGTGGTTATCCGGCCCTTTCGCTATGCGCCCCTGCTGATGGTGCTGGTAGCAACCGTGGCTCTCGGGATGGTCATCCGGGAAACGGTTAGGCTTTCCTTTCCTCACGGCAGCAATCCCCAGATCTTTCCGAGGATTTTGCCCCAGGCCAGTTTCGAGTGGGGCGGAGTGCTCCTCCGGGCCGACAATATGATCATTTTCGGGACGACGCTCTTTCTCATCTCCATGATGTTTCTCTTCATCAAGAGGACGAGGATCGGCGCCGCCATCCGGGCGGTCTCCCAGGATTCGGAGGCCGCAGCCATGATGGGGATCAATATCGACCGGACGGTGGCGGCCACCTTTCTAATCGGTTCCGCGCTGGGCGCCATCGCCGGCATCCTGATCGGGGCCTACAACAACATCATCCGGTTTGATATGGGGCTGATGGGGGGAGTTAAGGGTTTTTCTGCCGCCGTGGTGGGAGGGCTCGGCAATGTCTACGGAGCCATTATCGGGGGTTTGATCCTGGGAGTGGTGGAGACGTTTGCTGCGGCCTTTATTCCCGGAGGCACTCCCTATACCGACGTCTTTGCTTTTCTGGTGGTGATCTTTTTCCTGGTTTTTAAACCCTCCGGGATTTTGGGAGAAAAAGTCTACGAAAAAGTTTAAGGAGGTTCCTGAGTGATGCTGCCCCGGACCATCGGACGAGCCATCCTCCTGCTTTCGGTGGAGGCATTCTTTTTCATTCTCTTTGCCGCCTTCATGAAAACATATGATACGGGGAAGGTGATTGCTTTTCTTCTCTTTTTCATAGGGGTGGGAGTGATGTTTAGAAAATTGGACAGGGCACGCCTGGCCCTGACCGACCTCTTTAAAGAGATGAAGATCGTTGCAGGGGCCGGTTTCGTTTTGATGCTTCTTACCCTGCCATTCATTTTTCAATCGAGCCCCTATCTGGTCCACATCTGCGTCATGGCCGGACTCTTTGCCATCCTCGCGCTCGGCCTCAATTTTCAGCTCGGAAGCACCAATGTGGTCAACTTTGCCACAGCCGCTTCCTACGGGATCGGGGCCTATGCATCCGCCCTTTTGGCGGTCCATTTTCACATCTCCTTCTGGTTGGGTCTTGTGGTGGGTGGAAGCCTGGCTTCCCTCTTCGGCCTTCTTCTGGGCATTCCCTGTATGAAAACAAAGGACTACTACCTGTCCCTGGTCACGATCGCTTTTGGACTGATCGTCTACATCCTCCTCGTCAATTTTTCATGGACGGGAGGGCCCAATGGAATTCCAAACATTCCTCCTCCTTCCCTTTTCGGTCACTCCTTCAAAGATCCATTAAGTCTCTTCGGCTATCAACTCCCCTTTCAGTCAAATTACTACTACCTGATCTTTGTTTTAGTCGGGGGATCTATTTTCGTCGCCAACCGGCTTCACCATTCCAGGGTAGGACTGACCTGGAATGCCATCCGGGAAGATGAGATCGCCGCCCGGTGCCACGGCATTGATGTGACCTGGTATAAGATTCTGGCCTTCTGTATCGATGCCTTTTTCGGAGGAGTCGCCGGGACGGTTTACGCGCACTATATCGGTTTTATCTCTCCTGAGAATTTTGCTTTTATCGTATCGGTGGTCGTGGTGACGATGGTGATTCTCGGAGGGATGGATAACGTCTTCGGAGTGATCATCGGGGCCATTCTTCTGACGATTCTGCCTGAAAAGTTTCGGGCTTTTGAGGATTTCCGGGTCCTGATCTACGGTGTCATTGTCGTCACGATGTTAATGTTCCGGCCCCAGGGCCTCTTCCCCCAGAAGATGAGAATCTATAAAAAATAAAGTTGATCTCACGCGAGGAGAAAAAGGGCGCATGGGAAGATTATTAGAGACGGAAAAATTGACGATACGTTTTGGAGGATTGGCCGCCGTCAATGAGGTGGATTTCACCATTGACCATGGAGAGGCGGTGGGCCTGATCGGGCCGAACGGGTCGGGAAAGACGACTTTCTTCAATCTCCTCACCGGCATCTATAAACCCACAGGAGGTGTGATCCGTTATTGCGGGGAGAGCCTGGTTGGCCTCCCCACTTTTAAAATTGCCAAGCAAGGGGTGGCCAGGACATTTCAGAACAACCGGCTTTTCCTCAATCTGACCGTCCTTGATAATGTCCTGATCGGGATGCATCCTCACCAGGATTCGACCTGGTTCGACGCCGTCTTCCGGCGAAGTTATGTGGAGAAGGAGGTCGAGCAGGGAGTGGAAAAAGGATTGGGACTCTTGAGCCAGTTCAGCCAGGACCTGGCTAAAAACTGCTATCAGCGGGCAGGAGATCTTCCCCAGGCCGACCGGAGAAAGTTGGAGATCTGCCGGGCGCTGGCCTCCAACCCCAGGCTTCTCCTGCTGGATGAGCCCTCTGCCGGGATGACTCCCGCCGAGACCGAAGAGCTGATGGAGGACATACGAAAAGTGAGGCAAAAAATCGGTGGAATCGGGATCATCATCATTGAGCACGATATGGCGGTAATCCGGGAGGTGGCCGAGAGAGTGGTCGTCCTTAACTATGGCCGCAAGATTGCAGAGGGGACATTTCGGGAAATATCGAACAATGAACTGGTGCTCGAAGCCTATTTGGGAAGGGAAGAACAGGATGCTCAAGCTTGAAGGGATTTCGACTCAATACGGGGGCGTTCCCATGCTCCGGAAGGTCAGCATGGAGATCGAGAAGGGGGAGCTTGTTTGCCTCCTCGGAAGCAACGGAGCGGGGAAGACGACAACCATGAAAACGATTCTGAGATTGATCTCCCCGGTGGAAGGTTCCATCCTTTTTGAGGGGAGACCGATCCATTCCTGGAAGCCTTACCAGGTCGTTGATGCTGGGATCGGCGTGGTTCCGGAAGGAAGAAGACTCTTCCCCAAGATGACGGTGATTGAGAATTTGAAGATGGGGGCTTTCTCGGAAAAGGATGAGGGAGAAATCCGAAAACGGCTGGAAACCACCTACCGCCTGTTTCCGCGCCTCGAGGAAAGACTCCATCAGGTGGCAGGCACACTGAGCGGAGGAGAACAGGGCATGGTTGCCATTGGGCGGGGCATCATGGGAAAGCCCAAAATCCTTCTCCTCGATGAACCTTCCCTTGGACTTTCCCCGATCCTGGTGGAAGAATTCATTAAGACGATCAAGAGGATCAATGAGGAGGGGACGACGATTTTACTGATCGAACAAAATGCAAAGAAAGCCCTGTCGATCTCCTCAAAGGGCTATGTCCTTCAGAAAGGCGAGATCGTCGTAAAAGGGAATCGGAACGAACTCTTCCAGAGCGACGTCATCCGAAAAGCCTACCTGAGGGATTGAGGCTCCATCAAAAAAGAGCAGGAAAATGGATTACCTACAGCCTCAAAACTTGAAATCAGCTCTCCAGTTAATGCAACGGTGGAAAGGCAGGGCCGTCTTGGTGGCGGGGGGGACGAATGTGGTTCCGGATCTTCGGGTAACACCGGTCCAGCCCAAAGCCTTGCTTGACATTAGTTGTTTAAAGAGCCTTTCTTGCATCAAGGAGGATGGGAAAAAAATCCGGATCGGGGCCCTTACGACCATTTCAGAATTGGTTTCCTCCGAAGTGATTCGAAAGGGCGCTTCCGTCCTTTTCCACGCGTGCCAACAGCTCGGAAACCCCCTGGTGAGAAACCGGGCTACGATTGCAGGCAATCTGGCGGATGCCTCTCCGGCCACGGATACCGCGGTTCCGCTTCTCGTTTTAAACGCCCAGGTCATTGCCCTGAGGAATGGAGGAAAGCCGAGGAGCATCCCGATCGATCAATTCTTTCTCGGGCCCAATCAAACCCTATTGAAAAAGGATGAGATCATCAAGGAAGTTATCATTCCAAAATCTAACCCCCAGGCGAAAACCGCCTATTTTAAACTTGGGCTTCGCAATTCGATGGCTATTTCCGTCGTCAGCCTGGCCCTTTTAATGGAGATGGAGAAAGGTTTTTGTAAAAAGGCGCGGATTGCCTACGGGGCCGTTGCGCCCTCGCCGATCAGGGTCTATCGAATCGAAGAGATGCTGGAGAATCAGAAGCTTACGGAAGACCTTCTCGAAGCATGTTGTGAGGCCGTTGGAAAAGAAGTCCATCCGATCTCAGATATCAGGGCAAGCAAAGAATACAGGATAGAAATGGCCTCAGTGCTTTTGAGGAGGGGGCTAAGGGAATTAATATTGAAGCCGGGAGATGCTGAAACAAGTTCAGCATGACAATATTGGAATAACCTTTTGTCATCTCGAACTCGGTTCGGGATCTCATTTTCATGCTAAATCGAATTTGCTTAGATGAAAAAAATCAAAACCTACATATTGAAGCTTAACGTCAACGGAGAATGGAAGAAGGCCGAGGTCAATCCCGAGGGGACGCTTCTCCATGCCCTGAGAGAGAAGCTTGGCCATACCGAGGTGAAGGAGGGATGCGGAAAGGGCGACTGCGGCGCCTGTGCGGTTCTATTGAATGG
>JAGVBT010000165.1 GCA_020059605.1 Deltaproteobacteria bacterium | reverse complement strand
CATGGACACATCTGACACACCCATTGCAACCATTTTCCGTTGATAATCCAATGAGATAACCCCATCTTTAAACCATTTTTTCAGGGGAACTTCAGTTTAGCCCTCCGATCAATTTTTTGATCTCCTCCGACTCCATCTCTTTCAGGAAAGAGAGGGTCAATCTTCCCTCTCTCTTCTGAATCCAGCGGAGAATTCCCTGGATGCGCCCTGCCTTCTGCCCGGCAAGGCCGCCGGGTCGGATGGCTGAGAGGATTGCTTCTTTCCTTGCCCGAAGCACGTCCTCCCAACGGGGAAAACGGTTTTTGAGCCTCTCGTAGGCTCGATCCCGGTTCAGATCATTCGTATTCTGGGAAAGGACGGTCTGGATGAGGGTATCGAGGGGGTCGGCTTGCCGTCCCCTCTTGGGAGCTCCGTATTCTTTTTCCAGAAGGAGGGCGATCCTCTTTATTTTGGCTTTTAAATCGTCATGCCTTTGCCATCGCCCTTCTGATCTTCTCACTAAGCCTTCCCTTCATAAAATCCTTGATCCGTGCCTTGACCCTTGCCACAAACCCCTGATAGGTTTCTCTTCCCTCCAGGACCTGAAGATAGAGGTGGCTTAATTCGGGATAGTGTTTCAGGGTCTGATAGGCAAGCCGGGGGAACCTGAAAACGAATCTGGAAAAAGAGAGAGCCCATTTCAGATTCCCGGAAATGTGAAGATGGACTGCTCTCTCATAGGGATCGGAAGGAAGAACTCCCTTTTCCTCCGATTCGATGATTGCCTCCGCAGCCAGCATCCCGCTCCGGATGGCATAGTAGATCCCTTCTCCTTGAAGAGGGTCCATCAGATGGGCCGCATCTCCTGCAAGGAGGATCCTTCCCTGTGAGACCTTTTGCTGCCAGTCATAAAAGGAAGGGAGCATATGACCCCTCATCCTATCTATCTTCTTCTCTGGAACATAGGCCAAACCCTTCAGAAAATCGCTCAGGTACTGCCTGGGATTGACCTTCTTGGTCTCCCTGAACATCCCGCCGATTCCAATGGAAAGCCACTCTTTCTTGGGAAAGACCCAGCCGTAACCGTTGGGGATTTGACCGAAATCCAGATGGACGAACTGAAGTTCATTTCCGGGGAAAGGAATGGAGGAGTCGAATGGAATTTCGCTCTGGATGGCAATTCCATTCCCATCATTCCCATGTGGAGATAAAGAGAGGGATCTTGCAACAATACTTTCAGCGCCATCCGCGCCGATGAGGTAGCGCGAACGAAATTTCTCCCCGTTGGCGAGCTCCACCTCGACCCCTTTGTCTATCTCCTGAACCTGAACAACCTTATCTCCCTCCAAAATATTCGCACCCCCTTCCAGCGCTTTCTCCAGCAGGAACTGATCGAAGCGGTCCCGCATCACCATCAGGGCTATTGGTTCTTTCAATTCGATGAAAAAAGGATCCTTGAGACAGTAGCTGAATTTGGCTCCGAAGATGGTATTCTCGATGACAGGACCGAGATCGAGGTCGAGGAGATGAACGGTCTTGAGCGAGAGACAACCTCCGCAGACCTTGTATCTGGGAAATCGCTCTTTCTCGACCAGGAGGGTCCTGAGCCCCGACCGGGCGCAGAACCGGGCCGCCGTCGATCCCCCCGGCCCTGCCCCCACCACAATCACATCATAATCGAGATCCATTACCTTGATCCTGTGAATGTACTATTTTCCATTGACTTTAAAATCTTATTTGGGGGATAATTTAATTAATCCGTGAATCCGGAGGTGGATGGCGAAAACCATCGGACCCGAAAGGGCCTTTTTTATTACCTATAATAAATTCATACCAAATTTCAAAACAGTCAATTACCCAATTAAATCCAATACGCCTTGCCGAAATACCTGGAAACTCTTGGACTGGTTTCGTTCCGGTTCCATATGCATTGATACCTCTCGCGCAACCAAAATCTTGGACATTCCGGAAGAGAAATATCCTGCTTTCTTAAATTCTCGCTCCAGGGCTTCCCATGTCCCTCCCCTAATGGCATCCAGATTGCGATATTTAGCTTTTTTCTCAAGATTCCAAGGAATACGGGGATACGAAGAGCGCATCGCGTCTATGTCACCAAAAAACCACGCCTCCAGTTCCTCAATTGCCAAACGATTCAAAACCTGAAAATAAGAACCAATCGTTAGATTCGATTTTGTGACCAGCCTTGCATTATTGGCGACATTCTCCAATCTATTTTTAAGTATTCTGCAATCTTCGTCATCTGCATCAACCAGTACAACAATATGCCAGTCTTCCGGTAACCAATTTTTATACCCTCTGAGTCGCGGTAATAGTTTTCCGAGGAGATCTTTTTTCCCTTGGTGTGGGTGAATTCTGAAAGAAATATTCCGGCTTAGAATCTTAGGAACGATATTGAAAAGGGCAGCCTCAGCAGATGGCTCTTCAACCAAAAATTCTATGTGCATGCGAATCGATACCTCCGAATTTTCTTATTTCACCATCATTATCTTGATTCCCCCGAAGCTGTTAAAGGATCACCAACCTCAAAATGCCCCTCCGTCCAGAGGTGTCCAAGGAGGGCGCCTTCATTCATAAATTCTTTTATTCCTTTCATTTTGGCAGCTTGTTTAGCTTGTGTATAACCACTCTTATCCCGGTAGAGCACCCATAGTTCCTCAGGTCTCAGTCCATTTACGAAGAATGGTGAATGTGTTGTAACCATCAACTGAGTCCGTGCGGACGCTTCCCTGCACTCTTCAGCAAGTTCAGGGAGTAGTCGCGGATGAAGGTGATTCTCGGGTTCTTCAATGCCTATTAATTGAGGTGGGTCGGGATCATATAGGACTGTCAAGTATCCAAGCATCTTAAGCGTTCCGTCAGAGGCAAACTTTGCTAAGATCGGACGCTCAAAAGGTGCATCCTTAATCTGCAACAGGAGTCTCCCGTCAGCCATTAGCTCTGCATCTACTTTCTCCAGTTGAGGTACCCGCCGGGAAAGAGTTCTTAATATTTGATCAAGTCGGTCTTCATGCTGTTCCTTCAGATATTGAATCACATTCGGCAAATTGTCGCCGGTGGCTGATAATCGCTCTTGGGGGC
This sequence comes from Deltaproteobacteria bacterium, assembly GCA_020059605.1. GTDB lineage: Bacteria > Desulfobacterota > BSN033 > BSN033 > UBA1163 > RBG-16-49-23. The sequence goes on along the minus strand of JAGVBT010000165.1, from coordinate 34,569 downwards.
CGGCCTCGGGAGATCCCCGGGTATTCTCCGCTGTAAGGTAGGAAAGGTACCACCCGGTAATAAAACGACGCAGAGCAGTGACCCGAGGGTGTTTGGCAAGTTGTCCAAGAGTGTTGACAGCAATCATTTCGGGCGAGGCTAACTCTTCACTTATGCGTTCGTCCTGTTCGTCCGGCATCTCCCCGGTAACTACCCGCCCTGTCCCATGTTTAAAATCGAGGAACTTAAATGGTTGACTCCGTTGACCTCTTCTCCATTGGAGCCACTCTTCTGCGACATAAGGACCTTTACGTCCCTCTTCGATTGCCAGGTGATATGTGATGATAGGCGACTTGAACTTCTCTCGATACTTCAATTCAAATTCGATAGCCCCTTCCATCCCCCGTGTGCGGAGTTCCTTGAACCTGCCACGTTTGTCCCACGCTTTCCTGAGGCCGACAGAAAAACACTCCGAAAGAAAAGCAAACACATCAAAGATCGTTTTCTTTCCGCTGCCGTTGGGTCCTAAGAACACGGTTAAAGGGGTAAGGGCTTTTAATTGAAGGTCCATTAAGGCCCGGTAATTCTTCACTGACAATTCCTCAATCCTTGGAACAGACTGCTTAATAACCTCCTTCATAACCCGCCTCTTTTTTACCTAAATAGTTTTTTCGCAAAACCTCTTGAGAAATATCTTCCCATTTTATTGCCACATCGTCCAGTTGGTTCTGATGGCCCTGAAATTCAGTGATAAGTTCAAAAAATTCCCCGCAAGTCTATTCCATAGGAACGTGAAATTGAAGAGAACTGCGCCTACTTAAACCTCGTCTGCAGTCACTGCGACAGCTATCAGAAGCGCATCGGCGGGTCAGGTCATATGCGAAGTATTTGGCATGGTAATCGGTTAGTTGCATTTGGCCTTTAATTGATAATCACATCAGTCCAATGCCAAATCTCTATTGCAATCTGAATGTTGGCTGGGGTATGCTCTATTAAACTGAGATATAAACTCCGTCCGATAGCGGTCTCTAACCTCTACAAAGTAATTTTCTAATGCCTTCTCGAAGTCCTGAAAGAATTTAATTGGACCAATTTCAAGGTATCCGTTATATTTAATTAAGAATCCTTTCTCGTCTGCTTCATATTCAATACCTCCGCCTTTTACCACAAATGCATGAGCAATACCGTTTCTAAAATGGTCCCAGAGGATTAGTGGGAGATAAACGTTCTCATATCTTTGGCCTTCTTTATTCCGGTAAGAAGTGTTCTCTACACAGATATCCCAATCTTTCATGTAATTCACTATAAATTGCTTAAAGGCAAAATAATTCTTGCTTTTTTTATTCTTGATGTAATGTTCCTTTGTAATAGTTTTATTTCCTGGGAGAAATGAGCCAAGGGCTTCTATTCCATTTAATAGAAGAGAAAATGCGGCCGTTATCATCGCCGTCCATGGCCACTCTGCGTTTGGAGCCGAATTGAGCTGTTTGTGTGTATCTGAGTCTCGATCAAAAAGTTTCTTAAGAGGTAACAAGAATATTGCCTCCATTCGGTATCTAAACCAATCAATTTTCCCATCATCAGAGAGGAGACTGAGTTTCCCATCTCGGAGTTCATCATAATCATAGAAGAGAGTGAACTCTTTCTCTTGGATAACCTTTTTGCCAACCGGTTCACCCATTCTCACTGCCTCACCTAATGCGATTTATTCCTCAATTACGACTATCATTTACAATCCTGCAACTATTTGGATTCTTTATCTCTCCCTGTCTTTTAAATGAGATGTAATTTATCAATAACACAAGAATAAATCAAATTATTTTGTTTTTTCGAATCTGAATTTTTTTAGGGTGGGTTATTGGGGTGAGAATTTTATCTTCCCCGCTTCAATCTTCTCCAGAAGATATTCCGGGGTGGCTATCACCCTGATCTTTCCGTCAAAGGGCACGCCCTGTCTCAAATTGTGTTTGCAGGAGAGGCAGTCGGTGAGCAGAATCTCTGCTTGCACCTCCTCGGCCTCTTTCACTCTTCTTCGGGCGATGTCCCTGGAAAATTTCGGATAGAAGGCCCTCATCCCGCCCCCTGCCCCGCAGCATAGCGATTCCCGGTGGTGATGCTCCATCTCGACAAAGTTGGCCCCGATGCTTTTCAAGAGTTCTCTGGCGCCATCAAAAGAGCCCAGACCTCTTCCCAGGTGGCAGGGATCGTGATAGGTGATCATGGCGGATTCTGTATCAGAGGTCTTGAAGTTGAAATGTTCTTTCAGGTAAGAGAGAAGATCTTTAAAGATGAGGCCGGAGGGGGCTTTTTCATCATATTCCACAAAGGTCTTAAGACAGGTGGGGCAAAGGAAAAGGACTTCGCTGGCGCCAGCCCGTTTCACTTGTTCGATGCTCTGGCGGATCCGCTCCGGATTGGGACTTGATCCCGTATCTCCCTTGACCGCCTCGCAGCAGACCTCGTCGATCATGGTGAAATCGACGCCCAATCGCTGGAGAAGTTCGATCGCCCGATGAGTGGTTTCCGCTTCGGTCGTCAATCCCACACAGCCGACATAGAGGACAACAGGCGCTTTTTTCATGAGAGATGGAAACTTGGCCCGTTCCATCTCGCCGTAAGGCGTCCCGTACCGATCGATCGTGGATTGGAGTTGAGTCACTTCATCAAGTTCAGAGGAGACCTCGGGACTCTTTAAACTCAATCGCCTCAGGTTTTTGAGCCTCTTTCCGGCATCGATTCCGACCGGGCAGACCTCTCCGCAGAGCCCGCAGGTGGTGCAGAGAAAGAGCCCATCCTCCACCCCCTCTTTCATCCCATGGATCAGGGAAGAAAGGGCCGCACCCCTTCCTCCTAACATGCCATCCGCCCCGAAGGAGGCACCGACCGAATTATAGGTGGGGCAACTGAGAAGGCAGTTGCCGCATCCGATGCAGTAGAGGAGGTCGGAGAAATCCTTCGCCTCCTCCAGAATCCGGCTTCTGCCGTTGTCGAGGAGGACGATCACCAGCTCCTTCGGCTCATGCATTCCGTAAAAGGGGATCTTCTCCACATCCGAAGATTTCGATCTCCCTCCGATGATGTCGATGAAAGAGGGGAAAATGGTCCCTGTGGCCAGGTAGGTTTCAAGCTTGGCCATCGTCATGGCGTCGTTCATGTTCGGATAAACTTTGTCGATGGCGGCGATGATGAGATGCTTCTTTCTCGTTCGCACCCGTGTGACATTGCCCTCATTATGTATGATCAGAACGGCCCCTTCCCTGGCCGCAATCGCATTGGCGCCCGTGATGCCCACCTTCGCCCTCTGGAGATAAGACTCGATATCCTCCCTGACCGCCTGCATCTCCTCCTCCGGAACAGGAGGAATGTCTCTCTTCAGATGCCTGGAGAGGATCTCGGAGACCTCATATCGAGTCAGATGGACAATCGGCCCGGTATAATGGGAAGATCGTCCTCCTATCAATTGATTGATCCGGTCGCCGATATCGGTCTCGATGACCTCGATGCCGTGGCGTGCGAGAAAAGGGGTCAGCCCGATCTCCCTGGAGAGATTCGATTTCGATTTCACGACGAGCTTCTCTTCTCCGATCTGCCGGAGGAAGATCTCGCAGGCCTCTTTCGAATCTTTTGCATGAAGGACGTTAAACCGGTTCTTCTCAAGATGCGAAACAGCCTCTTGGAGAAGATCCCGGTTTCCCAGAGAGGCCGACCGTACCCGTTTCAACTCCTCCTTCATCTTTTCGAAATCGTCCAGGAGATGAAGGTTTTGCTTCTGGCGGGTGCGTGTCTCCTTAAAGGCGCGCCTCTGGTTTTCCAGTTCGGACTTCTTGATCTTCTTTTTCAATGTGTCATACTGTTTCTGGATCAGACCCATTTAGACCCCTCAGCGAATAACTCTAATGACAACGAATGAACCGAATAGAATTCATGTTCGTGAAGTTCGAGATCATTCGTGTTATTCGTTCATTTTATTTTGCAATTTTTCAAACGACAAAACAAGGATTGATGAAATCTATACTTAACCCCCCTTCATCCCCCCTCGGTTTCGAGTCGCAACGACTTAATTTAAGGGGGGAATAGAGGGGGGTTATAAAGAGCGATTGGACATCGGGCGTCTGTAGGGTATAATGAGAGCCATGAAAGAGACGGTTTGTCTCATCAGCCTGGGATGCCCCAAGAATCTGGTCGATTCCGAAGTCACTCTCGGCCTCCTCTCCAAAGAGGGACACCCTCTTACCACCGATCCTTCGAGGGCCGAGGTTATCATTGTCAACACCTGCTCCTTTATCAAGGATGCCACTCAGGAGGCCATTGAGACGATCCTGCAATACATTCGCTTCAAGAGAGAAGGCCGCTGCCGCCTTCTCATCGTCTCCGGCTGCCTTCCCCAGCGTTATGGCAAGGTTCTCGAGAAAGAACTGCCGGAGGTGGACCTCTTTATCGGCACTGGATCTTTCCAAAAGATTCCGCAGCTCATCTCGCGGGAAGGAAAGAGAAAGAGTTATCTCTCCGGGCGAACCTTTCTCTATAACGATAAAACGCCCCGGATCCTCTCCACCCCCCCCTTGACCGCTTATCTCAAGATCGCAGAGGGGTGTTCCAGAACCTGCACCTTCTGCACCGTCCCAAGGATCAGGGGACCTTACCGGAGTCGAACGATCCATTCGATCGTGAAAGAGGCGGAGAGGCTGGCAGTCCAGGGGGTCAAGGAGTTGGTTCTCATCGCACAGGATACGACCACTTACGGAGAAGACCTTCGGGACGGGACCTCTCTGGAAAGGCTTCTAAAGGGGCTGGTCCGAGTGGAGGGGCTTCGTTGGATACGGATCCTCTATGCCTACCCGAAGCCGGTCCGTTTCACAAAGACCCTTCTCCAGCTGATCGGGCAGGAGGAGAAGGTCTGTTCATATCTCGATCTTCCCATCCAGCACATCGATGACGCCATCCTCAGGCGGATGGGCCGCAGATCGAAAGGAAGGGAAATCCTGGATCTCATCCGGAAGATTCGAGCCTCTGTCCCGGGCATCGCTCTTCGAACTTCCCTCATCGTCGGATTCCCCGGGGAGAGTGAAAGACAGTTCAAAACCCTTCTCCATTTCGTCGAAGAGACTCGTTTCGACCATCTCGGAGCCTTTAAATACTCTCCTGAAGAAGGAACGCCGGCCATTCGTCTTTCCAACCCTGTCCCGGAAGAGGTGAAAGAAGAACGGCTGAGAACCCTGATGGAGGTCCAAAAGAGGATTTCACACGATGCCTATCAGCAGCTGGTCGGAAAAAAAATGGAGGTGCTGGTGGAGGGAGCGGGCAGCCGGAAAACCACTCTGAGGGGAAGAATCCAGACCCAGGCCCCTGAGATTGACGGCAACGTCTTTCTAAAAGGAACAGCTCCGTTAGGAAGCTGGGTCGAGGCCCGGATGACCCGGGCTCTGCCTTATGATCTCTTTGGCGAGATCCAAAAAATTCTTCCCTAATCTTTCTTTCCATGCTCCGATTTTTTTAATGGTTTAGCCGTATAAAAACTTCCGTGCAGCCGGTTCCGGGCAAGCCCTCCGGCCTTTTCACCAAGGCCGTTGAGTCGATATTTGGGATGACTCGAGTCGTCAAAAAAATTTGACATTCTTGAAAAAAATCATATAATTAATCGATTAAAAATACGTCATGAAAGGAGGGGAACGATGGATGCCTGGCATTCGAATTAAGGAGCATGAATCTTTTGAAAACGCACTCAGGCGATTTAAGAAACAGGTTGAAAAAACCGGGATATTATCCGAAGTTCGAAAACGGGAACATTATGAAAAACCGAGCATCAAGAGAAAGAAGAAGGCCCTGGCTGCCAAAAAGAGGGCTATAAAAAGGATGCGGAAAACCAGCGATCGAGGATAAGCATGAATCTTGAAGAACAATTGCTCAAAGAAATGAAGCAGGCTATGAAGACAAACGATAAAATCCGGCTCTCCACCATCCGGATGATTCGTTCGTCTTCGAAGAATAAAGAGATCGAGCTGAGAAGAAAACTGGAGGATGAGGATATTCAAAAGGTGATCCAGGGAATGGTGAGAAAAGGGGAAGAATCCCTTGAACAGTTTTTGGCCGGAGGACGGACCGATTTGGTGGAGAAGGAAAAGGCGGAGATAGAAATCCTGAAATCCTTCTTGCCCCAACCCATTAGCCAGGAAGAGATGATCAGGATCATCGATGAAACCATTCGGGAGACCCAAGCCTCGTCTTTAAAGGATTTAGGAAAAGTGATGAAGGCGCTCATGCCTAAATTGGGGGGAAAGGCCGACGGCAAACTGATCAATCAGCTGGTCAAGGAAAGGCTTTCCCCTTAATTTTCCTCTCATCAACAAAGCTGTTCCCTTTTGTTGTCTTTCTTATGGATAATCGTTCCCTCAGGGCTTTAGAGTTTTATTCCCTTTTAGACGTTTTAAAGGAGTTCTCAACCTCGCCTCTTGGTAAGAAGCGGTGTCTCGCCCTCACACCCACGCCGGATCGTTCTTTCATTGAATCCAGATTAGCCGAAGTCATCGAACTAAAAAATATTTTTGAAACTTTCGGGGACATCCCCCTCAGTGGACTGAAGGACATTGGAGACCTCTTTGGGAGGTTGGGGGTGGAAGGATCGGTCCTCCAGGTGGATGAGGTACTGGAGTTTCACCGGTTGATCCTGTTAGGCAAGGACCTCAGGCGTTTCTTCCTTAAACCGGAGGTAAAGGCCCCCTTGCTCCAAGAGAAGATTTCGAAGCTTTCTTCGCTCAAGGCCCTGGAAAGGGAGATCCTCCAGTCCATCAACACGAAGGGGGAGATCCTCGATCGGGCCAGCTCGGCCCTTTCGGATATTCGCCGTCGATTGGGAACCGTCAGGGAGAAGGCAAAGGGGGTATTGGAATACCTCCTTCACCGCGAAGACCTCCGACCGATCTTCCAGGATGATTTTATCACTTTAAGAAACGGGAGATATGTCCTCCTCATCAAATCCGACTTCAAGCACCGTCTCGAAGGGATCATTCACGACCAGTCCCATAGTCATATGAGCCTCTTTTTCGAGCCCCTCCAGGTCGTTCCTTTCAACAATGAGGTCAGCATTCTCGCGGCAGAGGAAAAGGAGGAGGAATACCGGATTCTTGCAGACCTATCGGAGAAGATCAGAGAAGAGGGTTCCTCTCTCTGGAATGACTTTGAAATCCTTGGAGAGCTGGACCTCCTTTATGCCAAGGCAAGATTTACCCTTCTTGTGAAAGGAGTCAGGCCCGGACTGAATCAGAACGGAAAGATCGCGATGAGGGAAGCAAGAAATCCTCTCCTCGCCCTCCAGACAGGGAACCCCGTCATCCCCGTAGACCTACTGATGGGAGAAGGCGGGCGAACCCTGATCATCAGCGGAGCCAATGCCGGCGGAAAGACCGTAGCCCTTAAGACCCTCGGAATTTTGACCCTGATGATCCAATGCGGTTTTCCCATTCCGGTCTCCGAGGGAAGCATGGCTGCAATCTTTGAAGAAGTCTTTGCCGTGATCGGCGACGAGCAGAGCATGGAGGAAAACCTGAGCACTTTTTCCGCTCACCTCCTCCACGTGAATGAGATCCTGGAGAAGTCCGGCCCCCGCTCTCTCGTCCTTCTGGATGAACTCGGGGTAGGAACCAATGGATCAGAAGGTTCTGCCTTGGCCATGGGGTTTTTGGACCTGTTTCGGCAGAAGGGAGCTTCGGTCGTCGTCACCACCCACTTCGACGGCCTGAAAGCCTATGGATATCTTCATCCGGATGTGGAGAATGTCTCGGTCAGGTTCGATGAGAAGACCCTGGAGCCCCTGTATATCCTATCCTATGGGGCTTCGGGATTGAGCAATGCTTTTTTGGTGGCCGAAAAGTTAGGCGTCTCGGAAAGGGTTCTGGAGAGGGCTCGACTGCATCGCGGCGGGGCTGAGAAAGAGATGGCCCGCGCCCTGGAGGAACTGGAGAGGATGAGGGCGGATGCCGAGAGACAGAGGCTCCTATGGATGGATAAGAGGGAGGAAGCGGATCAGGATCGACAGAGGTTGAGAGAAATTCTTGACCGGATCAAGAAGAGGAGGGAGGAGATCCTCTCCCGTGCCGAGGAAAAAGCCAGGACCGCGGCCCAGAAAGTGGAGGAGGAATTGAAAGCCTGGCTAAAATTGCAAAAGGAGAAATCCCCTCCCCGGATTTCACGAAAAGAGATCCGGGAGATCAAGGAAACCTTTTTCCCTTCGGCCGGCAGGAGGGAATCTCAAGGGATGTCGGGTGGCTTAAGGATCGGAGATCGTGTTAGAATAAAAAGCCTCAACAGGGAAGGGATTCTCCTGAAAGAGGAGACATCGCTCCACCGTGCCGAGGTGATGACGGAGAAGGCAAGGGTGATGGTTCCCCTCGACGATATCGTCAGACCGGCAGGCGAAGAAGGAGATGGAGAGGAAGAGAAGAAAAAAGGCGGACCCGAACCCCGCGGGGACAGCGGGCCGGTAACGACAGAACTAAATGTCATCGGCCTGACCGTTGAGGATGCCCTTCCGGTTGTGGATAAATTCATCGATCAGGCCCTCTTGCATGGCCTGGACCAGATCCACATCATCCATGGGATAGGAACCGGAAGATTGAGGAATGCCATCGGTAAATACTTGAACACGCACAGGGCGGTGAAACATTTCACCCCTGGCGAGGTCCGGAGAGGCGGCGCCGGAATTACCGTCGTGGAGTTAAGGTAAGAACCAATTGACAGGCAGCTTTTTCCCAGAGGAAAAGATTTCGGAGATCCGGGACCGGGCGAGCCTCCTGGAGGTTGTCTCGGACTATGTCGCCCTGAAGAAGACCGGAAGGAACTATAAGGGATTATGTCCGTTCCATTCGGAGAAAACGCCTTCATTTATGGTGAACGAGGAGAAGCAGATTTTCCACTGCTTCGGTTGCGGAGAGGGAGGGGATGTCTTTGCCTTTTTGATGAAGACAGGACATTTTTCATTCCCCGAGGCCGTTGAAGAGCTGGCGAAGCGTTACGGAATCGGACTTCCCCGGCAAACCCCTTCGCCCGCTCAGAAAAAGGAGATGTCCAAAAGGGAGGTCCTCTTCCGGATCAATCAGCTGGCATCGGAATATTACCATGATCTCCTGACCCGTAATCAAGATGGGGCGGAAGGGAGAAGGTATCTTTCTCGGAGGGGGGTTCAAGAGGAGATCATCAAGGAACACCGTCTGGGCTACGCTCCCGACCGGTGGGATGGACTGGTCCATCACCTGCGGGAGAAGAAGGTCCCGCCTGAACTGGCATGGGAGCTCGGACTGATCCTCCCGAAGAAGACGGAAGGCTGGTATGACGTTTTCCGAAAGCGGATCATCTTTCCGATCTTCGACCTCCATCAGAGGGTGGTCGGGTTCGGAGGGAGATTGACCGGGGAGGGGCAGCCCAAATATATCAACTCTTCGGAGTCAAGCATCTATCATAAGGGAGAAGTCCTCTACGGCCTCCACGCGGCCAGGCGTTTTGCGGCGGAGCGAGATGGGATGATCATCGTCGAGGGTTATTTCGATCTCCTGACCCTCCATCAATATGGTCTGAAACAGAGCGTGGCTACGCTCGGAACCGCCTTGACGACAAAACATATCAGGACCCTGAAGCGATACACCAAAAATTTGATTACCGTTTTCGACCCGGATCCGGCAGGCATCCAAGCGACCCTTCGCACCCTGCCTCTTTTTTTAGAAGAGGAAGTCACGGGCAAGGCCGTCCTCCTTCCAAAAGGGGAAGACCCGGATACCTATCTGAAGAAAGGGAACCTGGAGGATTTTGAGAAGGGAGTGGCCGGAGCCGTCCCGCTCATCGATTTCTTTTTCGATGGCTTGATAAAGGCCCACGATGTGAAAACGATCGACGGGAAGGTAAATATTGCCAAGGAAGGGATGGCGATGATCCGGAGAATCCCGGAAAAGATCCGGCAGGACTTATATGTACGGACCCTTTCTGAAAGGCTGGGCCTTAAGGAATCGGCGCTGTATGAGATGATCCGCCCCCCCCGAGAACGAACCAGACCCGTGGAACAACCCCCGGAGAAATCCCTTAGGGAAGAATTTCCAAAATCGGAGGAGATGGTGGTCCGCCTCATGATCCATCATCCCGAACTGATTCCGATCATTTCGGAAGAGAAAATTTGGAATGAGTTTGAGACGCCTCTCCTGAAAAGTGTGTGCCAGGAATTGGAAGATATTTTCCGGAAGAAGGGAAAACAAAACCTCCCGGAGACACTGGAGGCGTTTGACGGGGCGCTCAAGGAGAGGCTCTGCGAGTATGCCTTTGAGGAAAGCGGCATCGCGGGAGAAGGCCCGACGGGATCCGGATCGCAACGGCCGGAACGGATGTTGCAGGATTGCATGGAAAAAATCCGGAGAAGAAAGTTGAAGAAGGACGAGAGCGAATTGCTTCGGAGGATTAAGGAGGTTGAGAAACAGAGGGATGGGAGAGGACTGGAGGCCCTCTTGAGGGAGCATCAGGAACTGACAAGGCGAGCCAAGGGCCTCTTGAAAGGCAACCTCCAAAAAGGCTAAGGAGAAGGGGATGGAAAGAGGAACGAAAGCGAAAGCGCTGGAACAGATGATCTCCCTCGGCGAGGAGAAGGGATTTATCCACTTCGACGAGGCCAACGGAATGCCTTCCAACGACATCGTCTCCTCCGACCAGATCGATGATGTCCTCATGATGTTTGATGAAATGGATCTCGATGTCGTTGAGGATATCGAGGGATTGAAGATCGGAGGCGAAAAGATCCTTAAAAAGGAGGAGGAGGAAACCGAGTTAGAGTTAGTGGGCTTCATCAAGGCGACGGATCCCGTCCGGATGTATCTCCGCGAGATGGGTTCGGTCTCCCTTCTCACGCGTGAGGGGGAGGTGGAGATTGCCAAGAAAATCGAGAGCGGCAAAAGGGAAGTGTTGAGCATTGTGTTGACCTGCCCCATGGCCGTCAAGGAGATTCTCAATCTGGGTGGCGCCATCAAGGCCGGAAAGATCGCGACCCGCGAGGTGACCAACGAGATTGACGAAGAGGAGGCGAGCGTTGAAGAGGAGCAGATCCAGAAAAAAAGGGTCCTCGACCTGATCGAAAGGGTCCGGCGAAATCAAGAGGGAATCCGGCGGGTTTTGAAAAAGAAGGGTTTTTCGAAGAAGAAGGTTCAGGCCCACCTGAAGAAAAAACAGGGGGAGACCGTTGAACTTCTCAAACAGATCAATCTAAAAGACGTCCAGATCGACCGGATTGTCCAGAAGATGAAGCAGTTGCTCGGCCGGATCGAGAAGGCGGAAAACGAGATCAGGAAGGTTGAAGAGAGGATGGGGGTTTCGGTCAAAGAAGCACGAACCCTTCTCAGGAAGGTCAAAGGCAGGAAGTCCAAAGAGAAGATTCTCCAGCGGGGACCAGGTTTGAATAAGGCCGATCTCCAGGAGGTCGACCGATCGGCGAAGCGCAACCAAAAGAAAGTCGGCCGGTTGGAGGCGGAGTGCGGTTTAACCGCCCAGAAGTTGAGGGCGGCGGTAAATGCCATCATCATCGGAGAGGTCAGGGCCCTGGAGGCCAAGAGCGAACTGGTGAAGGCGAATCTGAGGCTGGTCGTCTCCATTGCCAAGAAGTACACCAATCGAGGGCTTCAGTTTCTAGATCTAATCCAGGAGGGGAATATCGGCTTGATGAAGGCGGTCGATAAATTCGAATACCGGCGGGGTTACAAGTTCAGCACCTATGCAACCTGGTGGATCCGCCAGGCCATCACCCGGGCCATTGCGGATCAGGCGAGGACGATCCGCATCCCGGTGCATATGATCGAGACGATTAACAAGCTGATCCGGACATCGAGATATCTCGTTCAGGAAATCGGGCGGGAGCCCTCGCCGGAGGAGATCGCCGAGAAGATGGAGATGCCCCTGGATAAGGTAAGGAAGGTGCTCAAGATTGCCAAAGAGCCCATCTCTCTGGAAACCCCCATCGGAGAGGAGGAGGACAGCCATCTGGGAGATTTCATCGAGGACAAGGCCATCCTCTCTCCCATGGAGGCGGTCATCAATGCTAATCTGGCGGACCAGACCCTGAAGATCCTTTCGACTCTCACGGCCCGAGAGGAAAAAGTTCTCAGGATGAGGTTCGGCATCGGCGAGAAGTTCGACCACACCCTGGAGGAAGTGGGACAGGATTTCGATGTCACACGGGAAAGGATCCGACAGATTGAGGCCAAGGCGCTGAGGAAACTCCGGCACCCGAGCCGGGCAAAGAAATTAAAGAGCTTTCTCGAAACCTAGTTAGTTCGGAGTTCGGAGTTAACACCCAACCCCTTAAGCATTCAAAAGAATAAGTTTGGGGTTCATAGAGATTCAATCTTTATTTTTGGTTCGAGATTTAAACTACGAACCCCGAACTAAAAACTCCGAACCCAAGAGGGGTTGACACCGTTTGGGGATAGCCTATAATGAATAGAGGGCCCATAGCTCAGTTGGTAGAGCCACCGGCTCATAACCGGAAGGTCCCTGGTTCGAATCCAGGTGGGCCCATTGGAAAGAAGGAGGGTACGTTCCATCCACTTCCTGGAAATCGAAACATCCGGCATGCAGGACAGAGAAAGAGTGCGCCCTCCGGTGCACTCTTTCCGTTTTCAGAACAAAAAGATGAGAAGGGAGACCGCCATTGAGGGAACATCTGGAACTTCTTTGGGAACTTCAGAAGCTCGATCTCGACTTGAAAGCCATCGAGGGCGAGCGGAACCGTTATCCTAAAGAGATAACCAAGTTGGATGAAAAGCAGAACATGGAGAAAGAGAAAATCCATAAGGAGAGGGAAAAACTCGAATCACTCGAGAAGGTGCGGAAACAGAAAGAACAAGCTCTCCTGGCAGAGCAGGACAAGATCAAACGATCCGAGGGAAGAATGACCGAGGTGAAAACCAACAAGGAATACCAGGCCCTCCTCAGCGAGATCGAAACCTTCAAAGAAGCGGCGAGCCGGGTCGAGGAGGAAGTCCTGCTCGTGATGGATGAGATCGACGAGCTTAAAAAACATCTTTCCAAACGGGACAAGGAGATCATCATTCTCCTGGAGAACGCGGAGGCAGAGAAGAAGAGGATCCAGGAGAGAATGGCCGAGGATGAAGCGGTCTGGAAAGAAAAGTCGGAACGCAAGGCGACCCTGTCCAAACAGGTGGAGGCGAAACTCTTTACTCTTTATAATACGCTGAAGGAGAAAAGGCAGGGGATCGGAATGGTGAGCGTCAGGCACGAGACGTGCCAGGGCTGCTTTGTAAATGTCCCTCCCCAGATGTTCATCGAGGTTCAAAAAAATAATTGCCTCATCCGGTGTCCCAACTGCAACCGGATCCTTTTCTGGGATGAAAACGGAGAAAAGAAATGAACCCCGTTAGAAATTCCGGTCCTTGCGACTTACAACCGAGCGGGGCATTAAACCCCGTTGAAGATATTCTAACATCTAATCCCGCCTTAGACGGGACTGAAGAGCAGCGGGGCATTATTGCTAACGGGGTGAAGGAGAGGGACACGGGGGGTTCCATCCGGGAGGGTCCCGAACTTGTTATCTTTATCGATGGCGCCTCGAGAGGGAACCCGGGAAGAGCCGGAGCAGGGGTTCACATCGCCAATCGGGAGGGAAAGAGGATATCGGGGACAGGCCGGTATCTTGGCCAGAAGACCAATAACGAAGCTGAATATGAAGCCCTTCTGCTGGGATTGCAGGAGGCAAAGAGGCTGGCGGGAAAGGTCATTCGTATTTTTACGGATTCGGAGTTGGTCGAAAGGCAGGTGAAGGGAATTTATCGGGTGAAGGAGCTTCATCTGAAAATCCTTCATGGAAAGGCGATGGAAAAGATCAAGGAGTTTGCCTCCTTCGAAATCCGGTCCATCCCGAGGAAAGAGAATCATGAGGCGGACCTTCTCGCCAATCAGGCGATTGAGAGGGGGATGCTCAGGGAAAGAGAGAAAGGGGGAGAAGGGAAAGAGATGGCCGCTCCTCGTCACCGTCCGCAAAAGGAGGTGACCGGGGGGAGGAAAGTCCGAGCTCCGCAGGGCAGGGTGGTCCGTAACACGGACGGTCCCGTCTCCAAAGAGGCGGGATAAGGAAAGTGCCACAGAAAAGACACCGTCCACCGAAGCTTTAGCGTAGGTGGATAAGGGTGAAAAGGCGAGGTAAGAGCTCACCGGTGCACCGAGCGATCGGAGCAGCCAGGTAAACCCCACCCGGAGCAAGACCCAATAGGTCCCGCTTCTTCCCCGGGTATCCGGGGCAGAGGAGAAAGGCTCATTCAAATTTATTCCGTCATGCGGAGTAAAGGCGGGACGGGTGAGGTCGCTTGAGGTCCTGAGCAATCAGGATCCCAGATAAATGGCCATCATGCCGTTGACCGCTCTTAAGCGGCGCGGCATACAGAACTCGGCTTACGGTTCCCTTCTCTCCCCCTCTATTGAGTTCATGCAAGCTCCATCTCCTTTTACGACGGGAAAAGTGAGGGCCGGGTTTCGATTCCATGATGAAAAAAGAACTTTCACCAGACCAAAGAAGAAGGCGAAAAGAACTGATCATCATTGCCGTGATATCGGTCCTGATCGTCGCCCTCACCACGATTGAAATGAAGATCCCCCAGGTGGGGGAGCAGATTCCGATCGCAAACAACATCATCATCTTTAGCCTCATCAACATCAACATCATCCTGATTCTCCTTCTGATCTTTCTCGTCATCCGAAATCTTGTCAAGCTGATCTTTGAACGCAAGCGTGAAGTTCTGGGAGCGAAACTGAGAACCAAGCTGGTGATGGCCTTTATCACTCTCTCCCTCGTGCCCACCTTTCTTCTCTTCTTCGTTGCCGTCGGTTTCATCACCAACAGCGTGGAGCACTGGTTTAAGGCTCAGGTGGAGCAGTCCCTTCAGGGATCTCTGGAGGTCGCCCAGACCTACTACCGTGATTTTGCGAAAAATACCGTCTCCTCCGCCCAGCAGATCGGGCAACATCTCACAAGACAGGGCTTTTTCGATAAGGAGCCGGGGCTGGGTCCCCTGAGGGAGGTTCTTGAAGTGAAACGGCAGGAGTACCACCTGAGCACCCTTGGAATATTCTTCAAAGAAAGAGAAAGATTCATCAGGGTGGAAGATTCCTCGCTTAAAGCCATCGTCGTCACTCCGCCGAGAGACCTGTTGGAGGTAGGGTTTTCGGGAAAGGAAGTATCAAGGACTCTGCCGGTAGGAGAGGGAGAGATGATCACTGGGATCGCGCCCATTTTCCATCCATCCAACAGGGGAGAAGTCATCGGCGTAGTCGCGGCCTCGCATTTCCTTCCGAAAAGCCTTGCGGGAAAGATGCGTGAGATCTCCCAGGCTTTCGTCGATTACAAGCAGTTGAAGGTGCTGAAAAAGCCGATCAAGTTCAGCTACATGATGGCCCTTTTGATGGTCACCCTTCTCATCGTCTTCTCGGCGATCTGGTTCGGCATCCGCCTGGCCAGGGATATTACCGTGCCGATTAAGGAGCTGGCCGAGGCCACCCACCGAATCGCCGAAGGAGACCTCAATGTCCGAATCGAGATGAAGGCCGGCGACGAGATCGGAAAGCTGGTTCAATCCTTCAATCAGATGACCGGGGACCTTCAGGTGAGCCGCGCCGAGTTGGAGCAGCGTAAAAAATATATGGAGATTGTCCTGAAGAACGTCGCCGCAGGGGTCATCTCCATCGATGACCGGGGAATGATCACGACGATCAATACGTTTGCCGAACAGATGCTGGAGGTGAAGGGAGAGGCGATTATCGACAGAAAGTTTTCGGAGGTGCTTGAGAAAGAGTATGTGGAGAAAATCGACGAATTACTTAACGAACTCAGGTCTTCCCGGCGCGATTCGATTGAAAAACAGGTGACCATCCATATCCGGGGGAAACCGCTCTCCCTTCTGATCAACTTGACGACCTTGAAGGATGAAGAAGGAAGGCCGCTCGGCATTGTGGTTGTCTTCGATGATCTCACCCAACTCATGAGGGCCCAGAGGGTGGCGGCCTGGAGAGAGGTGGCCCGGAGGATCGCCCACGAGATAAAAAACCCGTTAACCCCCATTCAACTCTCTGCCCAACGACTGCGGAAACGGTACTTAGAGAAACTGGACCAGGATGGCGCCGTATTCGACGAGTGCACGCAGACCATCGTGAAACAGGTTGAAGAACTGAAAGGGATGGTCAACGAGTTCTCCAACTTTGCCAGGATGCCAGCGTCGAATCCCACTCCCAATCATCTCAATGACATCGTTCAGGAGACGCTTGTCCTCTTCAAGGAGGCCCACAAGGAGGTCCGGTTCCATTTCGTTCCAAAGGACCTTCCCCTCTTTAACCTCGACCGGGATCAGATGAAACGAGTCATGATCAATCTCCTCAAGAATAGCCTTGCCGCCATTGACAGGGGGGGAGAGATCCATATCCAGACAAGCTATGACCCCAAACTCCAGATGGTTCGTCTCGAGGTGAGCGACAATGGATGCGGGATTTCCGAAGAAGACAAGGAAAGGCTCTTCGAACCCTACTACTCCACGAAAAAGACAGGAACGGGACTGGGATTAACCATCGTCAATGCCATCATTGCCGACCACAACGGGTATATCCGGGTCCGCGACAACCAACCCGGCGGGACCACCTTCCTCATTGAACTGCCTGTCAGGGTCTAACCATTTGAAGGATAGTCGATATGCGCAGGGGACGTTGGAAATGATCATTCACCGGCTCGTCACGAGGACATGGAAACCCATTTCAATCAGTTTTTCCGCCAGGGGAAGAGCCGCCTCTTTCGTTTCGAACGGCCCGATTCTCACCCGGTGGTATTTTTCTGTCCGGGTCTCCACCGTTGCCACATGCACCTTTCCAAAACTTTTTTTCAGCTCCTCAGCCAGCGTCTTTGCCCTGCTCTCATCGGTGAAGGACCCCACCTGCAGTGTGATTCGCGGAACTTCCTCGATCCATGGACCGACGGTCTCGACTTTGACGAAGGCGGTGCCCTTCTCATAAACGCCCAGGATTTTTGCGGCCGCATAGGAGAGGTCAATGATCCGGTCCTTCACAAACGGACCCCGGTCATTCACCTGCAATTCAAGAGACCTTCCGTTTTCGAGGTTGGTCACCATCACCGTTGTCCCGAGCGCCAGGGTGTTATGGGCGCAGGTGAGTTCGAACATATTGTAAATTTGACCGCTTGAGGTCGGCCTTCCGTGGAATTCCCCCCCATACCAGGAGGCGATCCCATACTGAACCTCGCGAGTCTCCAGCTTTTCAAGCTTCTCAACCGTTGGCCTCTCTGCCGGAGGCTCGACCTTCTTTTCAAAGACAATCCGGTGCCTCGGCCCGCAGGCTGACAGGAAAAGACAGAACAAGGCTAAAAAAATTCTCCACTTTACACGCATCGCTTCCACCCTCTTGGTCTGCCTCTCTCTTTTCCACCAAACTCAACAAGTTCTTCCGCAGATACAGTTGCTTAGAAGTAAAAGGTAAGAAGCAAAAAGGGGACATCCTATGTTCCTTCTGTCAAGAGCATTCCAGGGAAGTAAAATCAGCGCGCTCTGCCTCGATTGACAAGCTATTTTATCGCCTTTCTCTATTCACCTTCTTTCCAACCTTCCACATTGGGGAAACCTGCTGGCAAGGTATTTATGAATTAGGGTAGTACTCGGATCGTGGTCCTTATCGTTCAAGCCTCTTTTGAGTCTCAAAGTAATTTCAAAAATTCTTCTTCTGTTAATCCCGATTTCCTTATTGGATCTTTTAGAAGACCAATTTTTATTGGCTTTCCCTTTTGGACTGGGATTGAAAGTATATTCGGGTTTCCAGGTTTGATAAGTTTCACATGACTTCCTCTTTGCCCTTTATTTATCCACCCCGCTTTTTCAAAAGCTTAAATAACTTTCTCGGGTTTCAGATTATGAAGAGTAGGCAGCTCTCCTTTTTTGAGGTACTTCTTTCTTTAATTCCTCCTGAACCTCGAGACGCCCCTTAATGGCATCTCTGGTCATATCCAAGGCCTCCTCAACACTTTCACCTTGAGAAGAACATCCCGGGAGCTCTACACATTCAACCCAATAACCACCATCTTCAATATCTGGATGAAGAATGACTTTAAATCTTCTTTTAGACACATTGACCCAGTAGACCCTATCCATCGTCATCTTGGAAGTCTTCCCTTTCAGATCGTTTATCAATTCCCCAATTGCAATGGAAAAGACATACTGTCCTTTTTTCAGGGTATCCATAATCTCTCTATCTTTATTCGTAAGTACAAAGATCGTTTCCCCATCTGTTAAAAATCTCAATTGGGCCAATGGCTTCTCAATCTCTGGTATATGTTTCCTTAGATAATTAAGACTCTTTCGTATTTTCTGTAACGATAAGCCCTGATCTCTTAAAAATTTGGCTACCTTAAACTGGATGAGATCCGAGAAGGAATATAGCCTCATGGACCCATACCCGGAGGCTTCATTAATTGAAGGCTTAATGAAGTTAGTCCGGTCCCAATAATCAATGACCCTTACAGGAATCCCAATGATTTTCGAAACCGTCTTGGAATTGAAAGAATTAATCAATCCAATTACCTTCCATGGTTTTTAAATTCATTTGTGTATTTATAAATCCAATAGAAGGAAAAAGTCAAGAATTATTTAGATTCCTCGCTTCACCCTGAACACCATCCGGTGCATGGTTCCGTTCAGAATGGCAGGGGAAGAGATCGGAATTCAAGTGATGGTACTAAATTCAAATTGATCTCGCAAACAACTCTCGGCAGTGCATAACGATTGCCTCAACTGAGTTTTATCGGGTCGATTCTTTTGATTTCTTGAATGAGTTCGAAGTGAGGATCAGTGGAGATGATCTCTTTTATTCCGTTATGGATCATGGTGGCAGAATGGACAGCATCACGAGATGTGATTCCGTTAACCCTTTTTAAAATCTCAAGGGCCTTATCCGTGTCCACTGTCAAGAACATATTTTGCATACCCCTTAATCCCCAGAAGCTGTAAAAAAATTGGTACCCTGTGCCTCGGCCCACATGGATGAGTGTCTTGTCCAAGCTTTAGAACGCGGGTCATTAGATGTTATGGGTAACCTTCGTTTTCGGTAATACAGAGCTATTATCCAGATTTAGACAATATAGTTTAATATTAGATGTTCCGCCCTAAAGCTTCTCCAATCCCCCCACCCATGCGGGCCGGAACGAAGGCCATTCTGGAAATGCAATTTTTTCACACCTTCCCATTTGCAAAAGGGGAACGTTTGCAATGGGGTTGGGTTATTCAACATCATATTGGCGGCGGTAGGAAAGGATGTAATTTTTCACGTCCTTCCTTGTTTTGTAAATTCCGAAGTGGCCTTCGCAGAGAATGTCGGCATCGAGATCGAGTAATTTCTTTGTTGAATGGTCCCAATCTTGGAGATTGGAGCCGAATTCTTCAAGGAGAGGACCGTGAAGATCCTGAGCAAAGAGCACCCTTTTGCCATCCCCCTCTAAATAGACGCAGATGGAGCCAGGCGTATGTCCGGCCCCCCTACCCCGTAAATGTTTTTGATAATCTCAACTGTTTTCATTTTTTCATCTCCTGCGTAAATCTTCCTTTAACTTCCTCAAATCGTTTAGAGTAAACCCGTCCCACTGGCAGGGGAAAACCGTGTTGTCATGGAACAGCGGTTCATTTTCAAGATCGAACGGGGAGACCTTCTTCGCCTCTTCAAACAAGGGTGTATGAGGAATGGGTGAATATTCGACGAGAATCGGTTTTGCGCCTGCTTCTCTTACAAATGCGATGCTCTCCTCCACCTCCCCTACCCTTTGCCCGGGCAATCCGGCCATGATATAGGCCCCGATCTCTTCACCTGGGTACCCTGCCCTCTTGAGATACCGGATCGCCCTTTGCAACTCTTCGTTGATGACCTTCCCGCCGGTTTCAATCTGGTTTTTTTCAATGGATGTCTCAAAACCAAGACGAATCGTCTTAAAGCCGCATCGAAAAAGAAAATCCGCAACCTCCCCATCGATGCCCCTGATATGGAGGGCATTGGGGGCGTGGAAATGGCATTGGACACCCCTTTTGATGACTTCCTTTATCATCGGAATGAAATGTGTTGTAGGCTCGATCAGAAGGGCATCGTCATAGAAAGCAATGTTATTGACCTGAAATTGAGTGGTCCAGTATTCGATTTCATCTGCGACGCCGACAGGATCTCTTCTATGGAATCCATCTGTTAATAAATATGACGCACAATAAGTGCATCTGAATGGGCACCCCCTTGAGGTGGCAATACAGACATAATCTAAATGGGGATAGAGATCGAAAGCAGGATAACTTATATTGCAGAATGCGGAATTCGGATTGCGGAATTCCGTATGAGTTAAATTTGAAATGAGTTTCAAGGCTTCCCGTTCATTTCCATATTTGAACACAATATCCGCCCCGGAGCGCTTTTGGGCATGGTCATGACAGAGGGTAGCATAAATTCCACCAAGAAGAACCGGTATCTCTTTAAAGATATTCTTTGTGATTTCAATAAGTTTAAATACCCCAGGGTACCAGTAGGTCATTCCCGAAGTGATGCCGATGAGGTCCGGTTTTTCTTCAAGCAATAACAACCTTTTCAACAGGATTTCTTCGGGCATTCCATACCGGCCGTAATGTCTTGGAATCAACTTGAGCGGAGCGGGCTTTTCTATCCTGGTTTTGAAAAAGTTACCATCCCCATATTTCTTGGTTTTGCTGTAACAATCGAGACAGTCCATCAAAGTGACCCGGAAACCGCTTTGCCTCAAAAGGCCGGCGATACGAAGAAGGCCGAGGGGTTTGATCCAGAAATTGAAGGCTGAAAAATCGGTAATCCAGGGATTGACCAGGAGGATATGGGGAGTATGTTTCTCGAATGTCGTCAGAAAAATCCCCCGTCTTAATTTTTCTAAATCGTAGCATTTTTAAGCCTACAGTCAAGGGCCAATAGAAATCCCGACTTGACACTCCGTCCTTACGGGTTCATGATTATAGAAAAGGCGGAGGAAGACGGATGAAAGCGTTTGATCGAAGAGATTTCTTAAAACTTTCCGGCATGTTTGCGGGGGGACTGCTATTAGGGACGGAGGGAGGACGTGCGATGGCGATGGACAAAGGGAGCCGGGTGACCCTGTTTAAAACCGAAGATCGAAGGGAAGGAGTGAGGGCATCCATGAAGGCGCTCGTCACCAATCCTGTGAAAGGCAAGAACGTCCTCGTTAAACCCAATTTCAATACTGCAGACATCACGCCGGGGTCCACTCATAACGACACTTTGGTTGCCCTCGTCGAAGAGCTCTGGATCATGGGCGCCAAATCGATCAGCCTTGGAGAGAGAAGCTATCCTCTCACCCGGGAGGTCATGGAAGAAAAAGGAATTTTGCCCTTTCTAAAAAAATTGAATGTTGAGGTGATCGACTTCGACCATCTGAAAGAAAAGGACTGGGTTCTGTTTAGACCCAAAAAGAGTCACTGGACAAATGGTTTTCGGATTGCACGGCCCGTTCTGGAAACCGAATGTCTCGTCTCCACCTGCTGCCTGAAAACTCACCAGTACGGGGGGATTTTTACTCTTTCCCTCAAGCTCCATGTCGGGGTTGTTCCTACGACACGGCACGGATTCACCTATATGCAGGAACTCCACCGCTCCCCTCACCAGCGGAAGATGATCGCCGAGATTAATGAACCTTTTAAGCCTGACCTGATCGTTCTCGATGGAATCGATGCCTTCGTAGACGGGGGGCCCATGACAGGGAAGCGGGCCAGGGGAGATGTTTTTCTTGCTTCGGCTGATCGTGTTGCGATCGACGCCGTTGGCGTGGCCATCCTGAAGCTTCTCGGAAGCAACGACTCGATCATGAAGCCAAAAATCTTTGAACAGGAACAGATTGCCAAGGCGGTGGAGCTCGGATTGGGGGCTGCCTCTCCATCGGAGATCGATCTCATCCCCGGAAATGAAACGAGCCGGGGTTATCGAGACCGGGTCGCTGAGATTTTAAAGAAAGGGTAGCGAAATCCTTCGAAGACGGCCAAAAACATTTTTATCCAGGAAAGGAGATTCCCTTTATGCCAGATCAAACCATTGAACTGCTGCGTGAGCTCACGGAAGCCCACGGTGTTTCGGGCTATGAGCAGGAGGTCCGTGAGATTATCCGGAGACATCTCCAAGATTTCACCGTCATCGAACAGGATCGACTGGGAAGCATTGTCTGCCGAAAAAAAGGCTTGGCTGAAACACCCAGGATCATGCTGGCAGGCCATATGGATGAGATCGGTTTCCTCGTGAAATACATTACCGATGAGGGATTCATCAAGTTCAGCACACTGGGAGGCTGGTGGGGACATGTGATGCTGGCTCAACGGGTTGTGATTAAGACGAAGAAAGGAGATGTTCCGGGGCTGATTGGGTCTAAGCCTCCCCACGTTCTCTCGGATGAGGAACGGAAAAAGATTCTTGAACCAAAAGATATGTATATTGACGTGGGGGCCACTTCCTGAGAGGAAGTGAGGGAGCTTGGGGTCCGGCCGGGAGACCCTGCGATTCCTGTTTTTCCCTTTACGATCTCGGCAACGGGAAAAACCTATATTGCCAAAGGCTTTGACGACCGGGTTGGATGCGGCCTCTTTATCGATGTGATCAAGAGATTGGTGAATGAAAAACACCCCAATACGGTTTATGGCGTGGGCACGGTTCAGGAAGAAGTGGGCCTTCGGGGAGCCCGGACAAGTTCATGGGTGGTTGAGCCTGATGTGGGTCTTACCATGGAAGTGGGCGTTGCGGGCGATGTTCCCGATGTGAAGAAAGACGATGCCCAGGGAAAACTCGGCAAAGGTCCGGTCATTGTGATTCGTGATGGGAGCATGATTCCAAATCTCAGGCTCCGGGACCTCTTCGTTGAAACAGCCGAGGAGCTGGGTATTCCTTACCAGTTTGACTCCCTGGACCGGGGCGGGACCGACTCGGGCGCCATTCATCTTCACCGCCAGGGCGTTCCGAACCTGGTGGTGGCCGTTCCAACGCGCCATATCCACAGCCATGCAGGGATCATTCACCGGGAGGACTACGACCATACGGTCGAGCTTGTGAGGGCGGTCGTGATCAGACTCAATTCCGAAACCGTTGCTGACTTAACAAAATAATTTCTGTCAGGGTTTCTTATTTGATGCTGGCGTTTTTCGTGCTTGAGCCCGCCGCTGCCTTTGGTACGACTCCGTTTCCCGAAAAGCTACAATCTTCCGCCCCCTGTACTGTTCATAGTCGTCGATAAATTCTTGTGTCTCGTTGTAAGGGCCGGTGATATGGCCAGGACGTTTCGAGTCAGCGAAAAAGTAGGTCTTGCTATTCCGCTTGAAGCTCGCCAGCCAATGCAATCGCATCGTGTTACCGGCGATTTGAACCGGATCGAACTCGATCATCAGATACTTCGGGTGGCTCTGCGGATCGATGCGTTTGAGCGTCTCAACGCCAAAGCGCGCCAGATCCACGCAAACACCGGCCTTCAGGTCGAAAAATTGTGCCGGAGTGTAAATCGGGAAAGCGCCCTTCTTAATTCTTTGAGTCTCAGAAAGCTCTATCGCCCGGGCCGTATCGTACGAGAAATGGACGGCAAGCCATGAAATTACGTCTTCCGGGGTTTTCCAGACCTTTAAAGCATGCTCGTAAGAATCGACAGACTTGAACAACACGGATGAATCGCGCTGAGACTCCGGCGCATCCGGAAAAGCCCCCAGAGGATGAAGGAAATTGATATGGCCGGCCAGCAAACAAAGCATTACAAGCATGAGCGCTTTGACCATTACATCTCCCCTTTGCACCCTAATGGGATCGGTTAGCGGTAGCTGTCTCTTGAGCCCAAGGGATGACGATGGCGCCGCCTCTGAAATTGCCGAGGATTTCTGCATTCCCGCTCAAAAACAACTGCCCCACGATAGCTGCGGTGACCGCGTCCAGTTCATCTCCGTTCATTCTCTTTTCCAATCCTTTGACCCCAAGCTTCTGCAGTCCTTTACGTAACCCCTGCAGCCCATCCTGCTTCCGTCCGGTATTCCATATGTCTTGCGCGGCGCCGGGATAAACCTCGACCACCCTGTATCCGCATCTTGAGAAAATCTTTTTCAACCGGATGCCTCGCTTCGTAAGCAGTCTCATTGGGCCAAGCGTAATCGGGAAAAAACGGATACCCCGTTTCAGTAATTCACGGTCGCACGGGCGAAAATGTTCCCCGTTTCTATCATCGATTGATTTGCGCCCGGGCGGCAGGTTGATCGGTGCATCCACAGCGATCAAAGACGGTTCTACTTCCTCGACGTGGTCGATAATCTCCCGATCCGTATGGACGATAGCACACGAAGTGATGGTATCCCCTTCTAGCGTGCAAATACCCGTGTTACGCTTCGGGCTGCCTGCCAGGTCGATCCCCACCACCTTGCAGCCCTTCGTTAGGATTTTTTTACGGAGTATTTCCAAGGATTTTCAGACCTATCTCGTTGAGCGTATTCACGATAATCGGAATATATTTTCTCAATGAGTTTCTCCAGTGTCGGTGTGCCAACAAAGGATTCACTATGAATTGACTCCTTCTTTATCCTCTCCTCTTCTCCATGCTTTCTATATCCCTCTTCGTCAAAGGGACCCCACTTTTCCTCTAACTTTTTCTTTACCTGTTCCCATGGAATTCCCTTCATCTTACCGGCTTCCATTTCATTGAGCCTTGCATCAATGATAGACCCGATGGGATCAGTTTTTCTTTCGTAGCCTGGCTCAGGAATGTAGTCATAGTCAAGGATGGGCTTGCCGAATGCTTCTGCCATCATAACCCATGAATGCCGTAGGTCTTCTATATTCTCTC
Organism: Deltaproteobacteria bacterium; assembly: GCA_020059605.1. Taxonomy (GTDB): domain Bacteria; phylum Desulfobacterota; class BSN033; order BSN033; family UBA1163; genus RBG-16-49-23. The sequence goes on along the minus strand of JAGVBT010000165.1, from coordinate 9,701 downwards.
CAAACGGCTCAACGGGATCTTGGGTGATGGTTCCGACACGTCCGTTATTGTCGTAGAATGCCTCGTGTATAGCGTACGTGTAATCCACCCTTTCCTTTTTGTCTGTAGGATCAATGTAAATGTTCTTTTTCCGTACAATTCGATAGTTCCACATGTTTCACCTTAAAAGGCAGAACCTTGTTTGCCAAAATTCTGATTTATGCATTTGGTGCCTCACAGATGCACTCCGGGAGCCAGGTTAATCGGCTATCCGGTACCGTCCGCATTGAACCTACTTGTTAATTCCCGTGAATTTGAGCATTTTGCCCGTAGTTAAATAATGATTTAACATTCTTTGCAGCATCTCCATCCGATGTTTAAAGTCTTCATCGGACAGTCCTTCCACAAGGTGGTCTCCCTCTTCGTTTAGGCCGGTAATGATCTGCTGCCACTCCGATTCCGTCTTTCCTCTCCCGATTTGCCAGAGAGTAATCGTATACCGTATTGTTCGAATCCCGTTAACGCGGACGAATTCCAGGAGCTTGGGTTTCTCATGGCGGCACAAAACCCATGTGTCCCTGGGTCCGTCGAGGGCAAAATCCGTCTGGAAGATGCAGTCCAGTTCCGCAAACCCCGAATCGCTATAGATCATGTCGCATTTCCACGGCTCGATCCATTCATATTCCCGCACCGGGCAGAGCAAAGGAAAAATGATCTCCGGATTACCTTCCAATCGTATGGTATGTTTCTTGACAGTTCTCTTATGGTTCATTTAAACCTCCGCTTTCCCTCTCCCGCTGGCCAGGAAGCGCCCTGTCGGGCGGAGCCACGATTGTAATTCAATCAGGTTGCCTTCCGGGTCGGCGCAATAAACGAAGGTCAAAGGGCCGACGCCTTTACCTCAGCGCAGGCAATTTCCCCGAACCGGGTTCCGCCGTGACGGAGAACCTCGGCCAGGGTTTGTTCGACATCGTCCACCTCGAAAGCGATGTACATAATGCCTTCACGATTGGCAGCAACCTGTGATCTTGGCTCGTTTTGGGAATACTGGTAGATTTCCAGTGTCGGGCCTTTTTCGTCATAGCCGGGAAGCCGCAGATGGGCGCCGATGATGTGTGCGCCCTGCCCACTGGTCCTTTTTTCCAGCCCTTCTCCTTGAAGGTCGCGCTCCGGCGGCACTGGCTCGCACGCAAAAACTTTCTGATAAAATCTGGCCAGCCGCCGCCAGTCTGCATCTACGATGTTGGTATGTTTATACTTGGTTTTCATTTCCTCCTAAAGGCCAGCGCACACAGTAAACCATCCGCTAAAAAAATAATACCACATCATGACACGCCGTCAATTAAAGACTTCACTCGAGTGCCAATTTGAATCGGGTCGGCGCCGGGTTCAATGCATATCGACACATGCCCCCAACTCTGCGGAAGTATAAACTGGAAAAAGTTTCCGTACCGCACCAGAATATAATCAAGACCGCCGCAATCGATGTTTCCCCGCTGGGAGGCCAACTTAAGCAAGGTGGGATTGACCAGTAACTCCTCGTAGCGGTCGCTTTCCGAACTGCTCGCGCCTGCGATATTGGGTCTCACCTTCGATTCGAGCTGCCCATTTTTATAAATGGCCACGTAGCGAATATTGTCCGAAAGGTTGAATATATTTTCTATCATCTTACCCCATCCAACGATTGAAATTGGCGGTAATTGGAAGTCATCCACCCTCCCTCGGTAGAAGTAAACCCATTAGAACCTCTTCTACTCTCCATCCGGGGGAAATAAAATTGCTACAATCCCACCTTGGATTTTGCTAACCGGGCGACGACTGGCGAGACGAGGCTTCCAATGTACATCCCTCTCTTACAAACATAACGCCGGAGTTGGGGTGTGGAATCCCGGAAAGTCTTTTTCCATTCCGCCGGTTTGTTAGGGCCGTTTTTCCCCTTCGCTCTTGAAATCAACGGATTCCAGGACCTCCAGAGCGAAACGTGCATGGGCCGTCGCCGGCCCTCCGCCCATTTCTATTCCAACTTCGATGGCCTCCATAATTTCTTTTTCTGCCGCTCCTTTTCCGGCTGCCTGCTCAATATGCCATTGCATACACGACTCGCAGTTAATGACGACGGATATTCCAACCGCGATCAGTTCTTTAACCCTGCTTCCAAGCTCTCCTTCACGATAGGCGGCTTCTTCCATCTTAAGGAACGCCTCATACACTTTTGATTTTTTCTTCAGCATTGTCGCATGCGCTTTTTTTCGCAAAAGAGACATTTCTCGAAGCTTATCTTTCTTCATTTTTTCCCCCGTTCTTTTTTAGGAACCTGGATGCCAGTTTGTGAGTTTGGGCAACGTTTTTGTCTGAATCGTCCCATCGCAGCAATTCGATTCTTACCAACTCCTTGTGCTTTTTGCTTATATCGCGTAATGCATTCCCGACAGACTTCCGTGTGAATTAGGGGACGCTGTTAACTTATTAACTTGGTACCAGATAAAACCCGTTTTGGTCTGCCATGGCTCTCCCCCGTGCAACAGATTTACTTACTGCTGGGATTGATATCCCAAACTTTTTCGCCAAGACCGACATTGGCATCCCAAGTTCTCTAACCATCCAGTAACAGAAAAGGCTTCTTGCCTTCACTACTTCTCTATACCTTCCTTTGAACCAAACGGTCCCTTGCCTGGAACCCAGAACTTCCGATACCCTGGATGCTACCTTGTCCAGACTGATCCCGCGGGATTGAAGTTCATAGCGTTTCTCCATTGCCTCTTCCGCTGCCGCAAGCACCCTACTCACAAACTCCCCATCTCCTAAGATCCTTTCATCACTCCTCTGATAAACATGATTCTTCTTAAGGGCTTTCACCCCTTCCCATCCACCAGCACTTCGAATGAGACCTCCTCCGGTGAGATCAGTCCGCCTTCCTTGCCCAACTCCTTTCTCCATAAATTCTTTATATGCACGTCTTGCCAACGTGACTTTCTCTCCGAAAAACCCCAGTACCCCTGACGTTTCTTGCCATTCTCTCTTTATTTTTCCAAGCAAAACGCTATGACCATTATATGGATAACTTTCAAGTTCTCGCAAATTCCGCACGATTCCTGCCCGGATGGGATTCAAGTGTATATATCTTACCAACTCCATCAAATATACATTTTCCTGGCATAAAATTGATTTGAAGCGGTTCTGAAATAAGTGGCCAAGCCTTCGGTGGACCTGATTAAACCAAACAGCATAACCCGTCAATAGGCGTCTCATAACTGTCGAGATCGATATAGGGCCGGTCCTGAGAAGTAGGTGAAAGTGATTCGGAAGAAGTGCCCATGCGTAACATATCGTCTTTGTCTCTTGCAGGATGTCTCCCAACCGTGAGACGAAATGATCCCGGTCAGCATCATTTAAAAATATCTTACTTCGCTCAATCCCCCTAACCATGATATGGTGCAAGGCACCAACGGCATCTATTCGAGATTTCCTTGGCATAACCAATTCATTACCGGTATTTCCCTTAAATGTCAAGTTAATAAGTTAACAGCGTCCCTTTTTTTATATTCCACTGGGCTTCTTTTCCCTGTTGACAGGGGGGGTTGATCAGTATCCCCACATATTATTCCCACGCTTGCAATTCGATGAGGTTGCCTTCCGGATCTGCACAATAAACGAAGGTCAAACGCCCGACGCCCCTCACTTCGGCGCAAGCCATCTCTCCAACCCGGGTTCCGCCGTGACTGAGAACTGCAGCCGTGGCCTGTTCGACATCATCAACCTCGAAAGCAAGATGCGTGATGCCTTCACGATTGGCAGCAATCGGCAATCTTGGTTTGTTTTGAGAATACTGGTAGATTTCCAGTGTCGGACCATCTTCTCCATGGCCTGGAAGTCGCAGATGGACACCGATGAAGTGTGCATCCGGTACGCCGGTTCCTTTTGCAAGCCATGGCCCTTGAAGGTCACGCTCGGGAGGGATCGGCTTGCAGGCAAAGACCTCCTGATAAAATTTGGCAAGCCGGCGCCACTCTGCCGCTACGATGTTGGTATGTTTATATCTGGCTTTCATTCTTTCACCAAACGCCCATCACGAGAGACGCAGGCACGGCATGGTCAAAAAGCCGCTGGTTTCATTGAGTCCATTCGATTGTATGATTAGGCAATCATCGACGTTACACCCATTCAATCCTTTGGAGAGTCATCTCGCCCTGAATGTCGCCGGTATTGAGGACTCCCGCCGGCTCGATGAGGAGGGCTTTGTATCCGTTTCCGGAAGATGGCTTATGCTCGACCCCTTTCGGAACGACAATCATCTCCCCAGCGTGAACTTCCACCGTTCGGTCCCGGAAGTTCATCACAAGCGTGCCTTCTAAAAGAATGAATGTCTCGTCTGTCTCAGGATGGCGGTGCCAGACGAAGTCGCCTTTGAATCTCACGATTTTGAACTCGTAGTCGTTCATCTTGGCGACCACACCCACTGCATAGTTGCCACCGGGCAGCTGTTCAAACTTTTCCAAAAGGTTGATTTTCTCCAATCTCATGCTCTATCCTCGCATCACGTTTTTTCCGGCATACCAAAATCACGAAATAGAAGTATGCTCTAATAATTTTGGCATAACGTTAAGGCTCTCAGCCAGAGTCGGGGTTATCGGCGATCCGGTGGAGTCGATTGTTCGGGCTTAAACTTTTTTTTGCTTTTTGTCCCGCCTTTGAGTACACGAAAATCAAAAAGACGGAGGGATTATATATATGTGAATAGGTAGTGTCAAGATATTTTTTCATTATAACCTATTTAAATTATTATTATTTCAATATAAAATTCCAAAGTTTATTATGATAGAATCGTAAAAAGTCGCTCCGTGAAAACGGGAATTTAGATAACCATAACTATATGAAAACACTGAATTATTGCTTGTGCGGGGATAACAAAAATCTTCCTTTAATATTTTTTTCCAGAATATTATGTATGAGTGAATATGTTCCAAACTTCCATATTTTTAAAAAATTAACAATATCAATATATTAGTTGAGCAGTTTGGTCGTTCTTATCTCCAGACACAAAGATCTATGCCAACGCCGCGGTAAAGAATATTATTGGGGTACGGAGCCCAACAGGCAAGTAATTACTTACGATATGTTTCACGTGAAACATTTTTAAATTTCGCAATGCGGATTTCGTAATGGCAATAGGGTTATTTGCCAATGCAGAATTGGTCGAAGACGCGATTTAAAACTTCTTCGCTGGTCGTCTCTCCCACTATCTCCCCGAGGCTGTCGAGGGCCGAGCGTATTTCAAAGGCAATAAATTCGAGAGAAACCCCCTCTTCCAGTCCCCTCAATGCATCCAAAAGGATCTGCCTGGTATTCGAAAGGGCTATCTTGTGGCGGATATTAGCTACGATCAGGTGTTCTGGAGATACCCTTATGTCTCGATGAAGCAGTGAGAAATAGATTGCCTGTTGTAAATCCTCGATCCCTTCGCCCTTAAGGGCTGAAATCTGGACAATGGAATGGTCAGGAAACCTTTCTTTCATCGATTTTAGAGAAACCTTCCGGGAAAGATCTTTTTTGTTAAGAACTACAACCTTCTTTTTCGCATCTATCTCGCGAAATATTTCTTCATCATCTTCATCCAGTTTCCTGCTTCCATCGATCATCAAAAGAACGAGGTCGGCGTCGGCCACCCGCTCCTTCGCTCTCCGCACCCCTTCCCGCTCAATCGAATTCATAGCAGCCTTTCTCAACCCGGCCGTATCCATCAGGCGGACCGGAATGCCATGGATATTCAATACCTCTTCGATCACATCCCTCGTTGTCCCGGGAATTGGGGTTACAATCGCCCTCTCCTGCTTTAATAATATATTAAGGAGGCTTGACTTTCCCACATTTGTTTTCCCGGTAATTGCGCATGATACCCCTTCTCTGAATACCCTTCCCTCTTCGTGGGTCGAAATCCATTCCTCCAATTTTTTAACCTTATCCAGCAGATCCTCCTTCATTTTCGTTAAAGGAATGGCTTCGATCTCCTCCTCCGGAAAATCGATGTGAGCTTCTAACATGGCTAAGTTTTGGACCAACTTCTCTCTGACTGAAGCCATTTCTCTATAAAGGAGCCCCCTCAATTGTTGTCCGGCAATCTCGAGGCTTTCCCTGGTCTTTGCCTTGATCAGATCGATTACGGCTTCAGCCTGTGTAAGATCGATTCTGCCGTTCAGAAATGCCCTTTTGGTAAACTCACCCGGTAGGGCCATTCTCGCCCCTTGCCCCAAGACCAACTCCAGCGCTTTCCGGAGGATGAAATACCCTCCATGGCAATGAATTTCGACAATATCCTCTCTTGTATAGGTTTTTGGGGACTTCATCAGGACAACGAGGACTTCATCGACGGGATTCCCATTTTCCGGATCGATGAGCTCTCCATAATGAAAATGGTGGGAAACGAAAGAGAATGGAGTATGTTTCGGTCTGAATAGCTTCCGGGCGATCGATCCGGACAGTAGACCGCTCATCCGAACGATGCCTATGCCGCTCTCCCCGAAAGGGGTTGAAATGGCGGCAATCGTATCCCTTTCTTCCGGAAAACTACCTTTAGAAAAATTAGTATTATTTTGTTTCAAGGGGTTTGACTCTTAGGGACAATCCTGATTCTTTTCACCTCCCCTTCCCCAATGCTTTCCGTGGTTAGGGCGTGGTCTTCCTTTAGAGCCAAATGAATGATTCTTCGGTCATGAGAGTTGAAAGGGCCTATCGTAAGGGGTTTTTCGCCCCTTTTGACTCTCTCTCCTAGGCGGGCAGCCATCTTTGTTAAAGAATCGGCTCTCCTCTCTTTATAGCCGTTTACATCAATAAAGACCCTTATCCCTTCCTTAAGCTGTTTGTTTAACATACGGTTAAAAAGAAATTGAAGGGATTCAAGCGTTTTGCCATGTTTTCCGATCAGGATATCTTCCTTCTCTCCCGAGATATCAAGATAGAGGTCTTCTCCTTTCAAAGAAACTTCCACACGGGCCTTCATTTCCATGCCCTCCAGAAGTTCCCTCATCAACTTCCCGGCAATCTCGATACCTTCTTCTTTCAACGGTCTATCCTCATTGCATCTTGTTCATATAATATTGATGTGCGATCGACAGGATATTGGTGACCATCCAATATAATACCAGGCCGGATGGAAAATTAAGAAATAGAAAGGTAAACATAATCGGCATCAACATAAAAATCTTTGCCTGAGCCGGATCGGCGGCAGTAGGGGTCATCTTCTGCTGAAGGACCATGGTCGCACCCATGATGATGGGCGTAATATAGATGGGATCTTTTGCTGAGAGGTCCCTGATCCAGAAGAGAAATGGGGCATGTCTCATCTCGATCGAATTCTGGAGTGCATTGTAGAGGGCAATGAAGACCGGGATCTGAACGAGCATGGGAAGGCAACCGCTCATGGGGTTAATCTTCCGCCTCTTGTAAAGAAGCATGATCTCCTGTTGAACCCTCGCCTTATCATTTTTGAATTGCTCCTTGAGCCGCTTCATTTCCGGCTGGACCTTCTGCATTTCCTTCATTGACTTCATGCTGATCTGTGTCAATGGAAGGAATATGATTTTGATCAATATGCTGAGGATGAGAATATCGATTCCGAAATTTTTCGTGACGATATGGGTCGTCTTCAGAAACCAAAGCAGGGGTTTGGCAACAACCGTAAAGAAACCGAAATCGATCAAACCCTCTGCGCCTACACCTAGCTCTTTCAATGGGGCCGTCACTTTGGGTCCGAGGTAGACCCTGTAATTCGTCCGGAAGATTCCCCCCGGCTGCAAAGTGAATGGAGAAGCGACCAGTTTGGCTATTAACGTATTGTTTTCATTTCCTTTTATGCTCAGGTTGATATTTTCTTCAGATGATGGTGGAACGAGAAGGGCCGTAAAATACTCTCCCTCAAAGGCGTACCATCCTATCCTCCCCTGATCCGACCATTCAAAGGGATCGATTCGTTTCTTCGGCGCTCCGCAACCCGGCGTGCAACCCGAAGCGCCCGCCCCACCCAGTTCTTTTCTCTCCACTTTCTGATCCTTCATAAAAGAATATTTCAATCCAAAATCCTTATTTCCGTCTTCTGCAAACTTCTCTAGCTCAACTCTTCCAACCCATTCCAATCCCATTTGCGCAGAAACCTGTCCTGCGGTTGGGTTCTGGACCTCTACTTCGATATCGATGACTTTATTATCTGATAAAAACTTATATTTCTTTAATAATTTCAATCCATTATCTAAATTTTTAGAAAAGATGACTTCGCCTTTTTCCCCGGGGTTTAGCAATCGGAGTTTCTCTTTATCGACCTCCCATCTCTCATGGTCGGAGAATGGCTGGAAAACAAGCCCCAGGGGAAGTCCTTCCTCTTCCTTCGTATTGACCAGATCGAGGGGTTCCGGTTTCTTTGGCTTCTCTGCTTTACCCCCGAAGAGATTCCCGAAGAACTGTGTCAGACTTATGGTTAAAAGGGATTCTTCGACCTTGTCCTCATATTGTTTAAGCTTAAAATGTTTTAACCTTGCGTCATCATTGGTAATAACGGCCAGAAAATGGGGGGTCTCAATATGGGTTTCTTTTTTAACTGCAACCTTTGGCTTCGAGACGGGCCTCTCCGCAATGGGTTTTATCTCCCTCTTATCCCCAGGGACCGTTTCTTCCCTCTTGACTTCTTTCTGGGGTTGGTCTGAAGGGGGCTGGGGAAAAAACTTCGACTGGATAACCCCCCAGAAGAAAATTACAAAAAATGTCAATGCGATTGCCAATAAAGCTCTTTTATCCATCATTGCTTCTTTTAATCTTCCTTCCTAATTATTTTTGGTGATTTCTGGAATCGGGTCATATCCGCCGGAACTTAAAGGATGGCATCTGATGAGCCTCTTTATGGAAAGCTTGATCCCCTCCACTATCCCGAACCGGTCAATCGATTCTGAGGCATAGGAGGAACAGGAAGGGGTAAAACGGCAGCAAGGGCCGAGAAGGAGCGAGAACGTATGCTGATAGACATGGATCAGCATGATTGCCCCTCCCCTTAGTACACGGCTAATTCTCTGATTTCTCATATCAAGACCTTTTTTAATTCTTCTTCCGCTTCTCCATATCGATTCGGAAGGGACCCCTTTTTAATGAGGATGATCAAATCACTTGCCCCTTTGATTCGATGTTTGTTGAGGCGAAAGAACTCCCGGAGATACCGTTTCATTCTATTGCGTAAGGTCGCCGGGCCGATCTCCTTCTTTGCCACGATCCCCAATCGGTGATACCCCTTTTCATTCTCCCTTAGAAAAAAAATAAAATTCTTTGAGGCGAACCGCTTTCCTTTCTTCATCACCCCTCTGAAATCCCGGGGAAGGGCGATCCTCTCCTTTCGGGTGAGTCTGAACAACCCTTTCACTGGACGGTCAGCCTCTTCCTTCCCTTGGCTCTCCTTCGTTTCAAAACGTTCCGCCCGCTCCGGGTACTCATTCTTTCTAAAAAACCGTGGGTTCTCTTTCTTTTGACATTACTCGGCTGATAAGTTCTTTTCATTAAATCCCTCTTTTCAAAAGTGTCTTGTTTTTTGAAATGATTAAACTTTTTGAATAAACCATATTTCTTCTCAATTGTCAAGCCCACCTCTGAATTCGGTCATGTCAAGCTTTTTGTGTAAAAAGGAAGAGGGGAATATGAGATCGATTGAAATGACCGGCTGAAAGACTCTTTTGTGGCCCATAGTCTAACCT
>JAGVBT010000117.1 GCA_020059605.1 Deltaproteobacteria bacterium | reverse complement strand
CATGATGGGGACGAGATCGGGGGATGTTGATCCTCACCTGCCCGGATTTCTGGCCCAACGTGAAAAGGCGGATATTGACCAGGTTGAAAGCTGGCTAAACACAAAGTCAGGACTATTGGGGGTTTCGGGCCTCTCGCAGGACATGAGGGAGCTGTTGGAGGCAGAAAATCAGGGGGATAAGGCTGCCGCCCTGGCGGTGGAGATGTTTTGCTACCGGGTGAAAAAAGAGATCGGCGCCTATCTGGCAGCTCTCGGAGGGGCAGAGGCGGTCATTTTTGGCGGCGGCATCGGAGAGAATTCCCCGGCCGTGAGAGCCCGTATCTGTGAGGGAATGGAATGGTGCGGAATCTCTATTGATGAAAACCGAAATCATAAGATGATGGGGATGGAGGGAAAAATCAGCAGAGACGATGCAAAGGCGGAAATCTACGTGATCCCTGTGGATGAAGCGGTGATCATCGCCCATGATACCGTTGCTTGTTTGCTGAACCATCACCTGAAATAAAAGTCTACCGGTTGGGGTAACGAGGCCCGTATCGTTAAAATGAAATGAACGTCTGTCGTTGTCGAAGCTCGTACTCGCCACGCAGGCGCTTGCGCAGCGGGTCGATGCTCGTTTATTGAAACTGGAGAGTCGGATTTTTTCGAGCCTCAAGCTTCGAGCCTCGTGCTTCGATACGAGCGTCGTCACCGATAAACATGGTCAATTAAGGATTACAGAGAGGAGGAGCCGATGTCCCGTCGAGAAATGGTTCAGAAGATCCGAAACGAGGAATGGGTGAGCCTTTATCGAAAGAAAAACCCGGAGGCAGACCGCTGGGCAAAAGGGTACGGCCCCATTCAGCACACCCTGGAGACACAGGCCAGGGTTTTTTCGATGGCCGATCGTCTTTCCTTGCTTGGCATGCGGGGAGACGGTGTATCCCTGTTTGATCTCCTGTATGCGCTGGACAGGGTGACCAGTGCGGCCATGTGGGTGGTTGTCCACGAGACCTATGCCCGAACCGTTTATCTCGACGGCCGGGAGCTTCGTCCGGAAGACTTCAAGCCCAATCCCGAAGGACACACGGGCGGCGCACTCAACATGGTTCCTGCCTATGCGGGATACATGGCCATAAACGCCATCACCGGCCATACGCGCTCCTGGATCATGGGCCAGGGGCATTCCGTGGCCGCGATTGATACGGTCAACTTTCTTTTGGACAATATGACCCCCGCCCATGCCGAGCGTTATTCCCTCACGGATGAAGGGGTGACCCGCTACGTCCGGGACTTTTATTCTTACAGACTGCGGGCGGACGGAAAACAGGACTCGCCCCTGGGAAGTCACGTCAATGTCCATACGGCGGGCGGCATCGCCGAGGGCGGTTACCTCGGTTTTACGGAGCTTCAGTATGTCCACATGCCTCTACCCGGGGAGCGTCTGGTTGCCTTCCTGAGTGATGGCGCCTTTGAGGAACAGAGGGGAAGCGATTGGATCCCGCGATGGTGGAGATGTGTGGACAGCGGCCTGGTGGCTCCCATCATGATTAAGAACGGACGGCGTATCGACCAGAGAACGACGATGTCCCAGCAGGGGGGAGCAGACTGGTTTGTGGATCACCTGAAGCTCAATGACTTTGACCCCATCGTCTTTGACGGAAGGGATCCGGCCGCTTTTGCCTGGGCCATCTTTGAGATGGAGTCGAGCCTCGAGGCCGGGGCAGAGGCCATTCGGTCCCGGGGAAGCGGCTATCCGGCCCCCATGCCCTATGGCATTGCCCTGGCGCCCAAGGGGGCCGGTTTCTACGGCGAGGGGACCAACCTTGCCCACAACCTTCCGCTCATGTCAAACCCACACACCGATCCTTCGGCGGTAAAACGTTTCAATGAAAGCGCCAGGAAACTCTGGGTTGCTCTTCCGGAACTTAAGGAAAGCATCGTCCGATTTCAAAACCATGAAATCTCCGGCCGCCTTAGGGAACGTGACCATGCCCTGGTCGACCGGGATGTGAAATTGGATCAAATCCCGCCTCCGGCCCTGCGACCGGTTTCGAAAAACCGCGAGGATCGCTCCACATGGACAAGAAGCTCTCCCATGGTTGCCGTCGATTCCATGTTTCAAGCCATCCTTCAGGCCAATCCCCATCTCCGGCCCCGGGTCGGGAATCCGGATGAGATGCGCTCCAACCGGCTGATCAAGACGCTCGAATATTTGAAATTCCGTGTCACGGATCCTGAACCGGGGATCCCGGAAGACACCCATGGCGCGGTCATCACGGCCCTTAATGAAGAGGCCGTTGCCTCAGCCGCATTAGCCAATAAAGGGGGGATTAACCTCTTTCACACTTATGAGGCCTTCGGCACGAAGATGCACGGCGTGGTGCGTCAGGAGGTCATCTTTGCAGACCACTGCAATGAGGTCGGACGAAGGCAGGGCTGGCTTTCCGTTCCTCTTGTCCTCACTTCCCATACCTGGGAGAATGCCAAAAATGAACGATCCCATCAGGACCCTTCCATGGCGGAGGCCATGTTAGGCGAGCCCTCGGATGTTTCCCGGGTGTTATTTGTCCCTGACTACAATACGGCCTCGGTGGTGGTGCATCATCTCTACCAAACCCATGGGCAGATCTGGACGCTGGTCGTTCCCAAGGCGGAAAACATCCCCGAGCTTTTCACCTTTGAAGAAGGGTTCACCCTCCTTCAACAGGGGGCGCTCCGGCTGGGCTGGGCCGGTTACGAACCGGATCAACCCAGGGTTATTCTGACCGCAATCGGGGCTTATCAGCTGGAAGAGGTATTGAAAGCATCGGCTCGCCTGAAGAAACAGCAGGTTCCCCATTCCACGGTTTACATGATTGAGCCCGGGAGGTTCAGGCTCCCCCGGAGCGAACGTGAAAAGGCTCATTTGAGTCCGGTCCATTCCCAGGCGGAAATCTACCCGGGAGATGTTCCTGCCCGTCTCTTTGTAACGCATACGCGACCGGAGGTTCTCCTGGGAATACTCCATCCTCTGAACACGGGGGGCCGCCAGACCGGCGGACTTGGTTTTATCAATCAGGGTGGAACCTTGAACGTTTCAGGGATGCTTTTTGTCAATCGATGCACCTATGGACACATTCTTTCGGAGACAGTTAGGGTCCTGGGCATGGATCGGGAGGAACTGCTGACCCTCGACGAAATCGCGGCCCTGGATGGCAGGGCTTCTCCTGAAGGGATACTTTTTTAAACCCGAGGAGGAAGAACCTCGATGAGGTCTTTTTTTTATGGAACATTATGGATTCTCATCTGTCTCGTCATCATTGTGGCGCCCCTTTTCGTCCTGATGATCGGTCCCATTCCGCCCGGGCGGGGATTCTGGAGGGAATTTTCGGTCGGCATCGGCTTCGTCGGACTGTCGATGATGGGATTGCAGTTCTTTCTCACCGGTCGTTTCCGGCACCTCACCTCACCCTACGGAATCGATGTGGTCTATCATTTTCATCGCCAGATCTCGACCGTAGGCTTTCTTCTCATTCTCCTTCACCCCCTGATCCTCTTTATTTCATCTCCTACCACCCTTCTCTTTCTCAATCCGGTCTATGCTCCCTGGTGGATGACCGCAGGAACTGGAGGGCTGGTCGCTCTTGCCGTTTTAATCCTGACCTCCATCAAACGCCAGGCATGGAATATCCGTTATGAGACATGGCGCCTGACCCACGCCTTGCTCTCCATTGGGGTGGCGGCACTTTCACTGATCCACATCGAAGGTGTTGGATATTATGTCCGGGGGCCCTTGAATCGTTGGTTCTGGATTGGCCTGGTTACGGCCTGGATTCTGTCCCTTCTCTATGTTCGCATTCTTAAACCCGTGGGGATGTGGAGACATCCGTACACAGTCGAGGAAGTTATCCAGGAAAGGGGTAAGACGTGGACATTGGTCCTTCGGCCGGAAGGATACCCGGGCATGTCCTTCAAGCCCGGACAGTTCGCATGGTTGAAAATCGGGAAATCACCCTTTGCGATCAGGGAACATCCCTTCTCCTTTTCATCGAGCGCCATGAGGCGAGACAGGATCGATATATCGATCAAGGAATTGGGAGACTTTACGTCGAAGATCGGCGAGGTGAGCCCGGGGACACGAGCCTATCTTGACGGACCATACGGGACATTTACGACCGACCGGCATACGGCCCCCGGCTATGTTTTTATTGTGGGAGGAGTAGGGATTACCCCTGTGATTTGCATTCTCCGAACCCTTGCAGATCGACATGAAAAGCGGCCCCTTATCCTTTTCTATAGTAACAAGACCTGGAAAGAGATGACGTTCAGGGAGGAATTGGAGGGCCTCTCGGGGCGGTTGAACCTACGGGTCGTTTACACTCTTACGGACCCCCCGAAAGACTGGGAGGGCGAGCGCGGCCGTATTGATTCGGCTATGATGGCCCGTTATCTTCCGGAAAACCGGGTGGAGTGTGAGTACTTTATCTGCGGCCCCGACCCTTTGCAGATAGCGGTAAAGAAAGCCCTCGAAGAGCTGGGCTTGCCGCTCGAAAAGGTCCAATCGGAGAGCTTCAATTTTATTTAGCCTAAGGATAGGGAGAGTCGTTGATGAGGCAGGCCTATTCGACACAGCTGGCGTGGGTGACCGGAATCCTGGTCCTATTCATTGCAGGGACCTTTGCCCTGATTCAGTCTCCGGAGGTCCTGGAATCGCCCGGCATCATAGCGGTCACGGTCGGGCAACCCGTGCCCCACCCGGTGGAGGGACATGAACATTGCAGTTCCTGCCATGGCATCAAAGAGATGAAGCCTTATCCCATCAATCACCTCGGCTGGAATGACCAGAGCTGCACGAAGTGCCATGAGGCGGCAGGGGGTGAACTCTGACCGGCGGCTGTAATCCCTCAGTTACAAGGCGATGTTGCCTTAAAAGGGTTGGAAGGTCCTCCCTCCAAAACCTTGAATAGCGGTCATGGAGGTTACCCCCATTGGCCTTCATGCCGTTTGAATCGTGTTCTTTCGAAGCAAGCTTCAGGAGTTTAATGAGTAAAGGTTTCGCTTCAAGGTTTTTCCGGAAGGACCTCCCAACCCTTTTTGTGTTTCTTTAGCTGAGGGGTTACCGGCGGCCAATGAAAAAAGTGGATTCAGAAAGAATGAAAGGAACGAAGCAAGTCATCCTAACAGGGGATATTGGCGGAACGAAGACCCGGCTTGCCCTCTACCGGTTGGCCGATGAAGGCCATCGAAGGATACGCGGAAAAATCTTTTCAAGCAAGCAGTATGAAGGATTAGAGATGATCCTGGAAGAATTTCTCGGAACGGAGGAGAATGTTGATTGCGCCTCGTTCGGGGTGGCCGGTCCCATTCTAAAGGGAAGAGTGAATCTCACCAACCTTCCATGGGTGATCGATACAAAAACCCTGCAAAAAGAATTGAAATTGAAGAAGGTGGTGATAGTAAATGATCTGGTGGCCAACGCCCATGGGCTTTCGATGCTGAAAGAGAATGACTTTGTCACTCTCAACGTCGGCAAAGAGAGAAAGGGAAACGCCGCTCTCATCTCCGCGGGGACGGGCCTTGGAGAAGCGATTCTCTTCTATGACGGAAAGAGAACTCTTCCCTCCCCCTCCGAGGGGGGACATGTCGATTTTGGTCCGAGAAACCGGCTGGAGATCAATCTGCTCCAATATCTTTTAAAGGATTTCGCCCATGTGAGTTACGAGCGGATCCTGTCGGGAGACGGTTTGTACCGGATATATCAATTTTTTAGGGATTCCCGCAAATTCGGAAAAGAGCCCGCATGGCTCTCCAGGAAGCTGGAAACAGAGGATCCTGCCGCGGTGATTTCCCAGGCCGCCCGTGACCGAAACCAGGAACTATGCATCAACGCCCTGGACCTGTTCTCTTCCATTTACGGAGCAGAGGCAGGAAACCTTGCCCTCAAGGCCATGGCCATCGGAGGGGTGTATGTGGGAGGGGGCATCGCCCCCAAAATCCTCTGGAAGCTGAAAGACGGCGGATTCATGAAAGCCTTCAGAGACAAGGGACGATATGCAAACATGATGGGACAGATCCCCGTAAGAGTGATCATGAATGAGGAGACGCCCCTCCTGGGCGCTCTCTCGTATGCCATTGACCTTTTGAATGGTCATGGTCCAGGGAGATGGATAGAAAAGGAGAACAGAAGATGAGAAGCAAAAAGAAGGAGATATTTCCTTCGGCACTGGAGGATGCACGGGCGGCTGAACAGTGCATCCCTTCCCCCCAGACGCTTTCGCCATCCTACCGGTTGGCCTTCAGGGACCACGACTTTTTACTGTTGGATGAGCTTCGCCCTGTCCGTCTTCAACTTGAATTGCTGAAGCCGGAGCTGATCCTGCAAGAACATCAAATTGGAAGCACCATCGTCATCTTCGGAGGGACCCGGATCCCGGAGCCGATAGTTGCCCATGAACAATTGGCAAGGGCAGTGGCTGCCGCGGATAAAGATCCAACCGATGAATCCCTTGCCCGCAAAGCGAGAATCGCAAGCCGGCTCGCCGAAAAATCCAGGTATTATGAAGAAGCGCGTAAACTTACTTCCCTGATTTCACAGGCCGGTAAACTCCCCGGCAATTCTAAGGAAGTCATTGTGACGGGGGGCGGCCCCGGAATCATGGAGGCGGGAAATCGCGGGGCCCACGATGTGGGAGCTGAAAGCATCGGCCTCAATATCGTTCTCCCCTTTGAGCAAAAACCCAATGAGTATATCACTCCCGAACTCTGTTTCCAGTTTCACTATTTTGCCGTTCGGAAGATGCACTTCCTCATGCGGGCCAAGGCCCTGGTCGTCTTCCCCGGCGGATTTGGCACACTCGATGAGCTCTTTGAAACGCTGACGCTGATTCAGACGAAGAAGATCCATCCCATTCCGGTCCTCATTTTCGGAAAGGATTTCTGGAAGCGGATCATCGACTTCGAGGCCCTCGTCGAGGAGGGGACGGTCTCCCCTGAAGACATCCAACTCTTTCAGTACGTCGAAACCGCAGAGGAGGCTTGGGCGATCATCTCGGAAACATAGCGGATTTCCTGAAACTCCCTTTTGGGGAGCAGGGAGGGAATGAGAATCCGGGTCTGGGGTCTTGCTCCTTTTTATTCAAGAAAGGCGGGCTGAAAAGTATTCCCTCAGTTACGGGGTGATGTTGCCTTAAAAGGGTTGGAAGGTCCTCCCTCCAAAACCTTGAATAGCGGGCATTGAGGTTATCCTCATTGGGCTTCATGCCGTTTGAATCGTGTTCTTTTGAAGCAAGCTTCAGGAGTTTAATGAGTAGAGGTTTCGCTTCAAGGTTTTTCCGGAAGAACCTCCCAACCCT
>JAGVBT010000090.1 GCA_020059605.1 Deltaproteobacteria bacterium | reverse complement strand
TACTCATTAAACTCCTGAAGCTTGCTTCAAAAGAACACGATTCAAACGGCATGAAGGCCAATGAGGGTAACCTCAATGCCCGCTATTCAAGGTTTTGGAGGGAGGACCTTCCAACCCTTTTAAGGCAACACCACCCCGTAACTGAGGGGTTACTCAATTATTTGCTTTTAGGAACATGGCCGGTTATCTCCTCGAAGTGAGGAGCTTCTCTTTGGACCTGTCCAAAATGACTGTGGCGGACGAAGTAAAGATGTGGAGGAGTTTTGAATGGGGGATATAGACAAACCAGACGAGACTGGGAATGACATGGGCGTACCAGAGAAAGTGAGGATTGATTGTCACGTCCTTTAAGAAAAGGGACAGGAAATAGCCGAAGAAGGAAATCCAGTTGTTGGCGCTCGCCGGTGTGAAGTTGGCCATATAGACCCGGTCGACGACAACCTCCGGATGGGCGATACGGTATCCCTCGATGAAAAAACCGGACAATAGGAGGTAGAGAATGAACATGAGGGTGACACTATCCTCTTCCTCGGTTCTCAATTGATCCGGGCGGATGAAAAATCGCCGGACAATCGCCAGAACACATCCCACCAGGATGAGAAAACTGAAAAATTCGAGGAAAAAGTCGAGGAACGGACGTACCGGTCCGGTCTCAAAGGCATGGGCGAAGGAAAGGAAGGGGATGGAATGGCTCCATTCAACGAGATAGCCCGTTGTAAACCCCTTGATCATATCGACGGTGAACGTGGCGATAAAACCGAAGACGAGCAGGGTGTGGGCAAGCCAGCGATAAAAGGACTGACCAAAGAGCCGCCTGTGGAAAATGACGTCCGTGATCAGGACTTTCGTGTACCAAACAGGCCTTAACCAGAAGCTTCGCCAGCTTCTTTTCATAAGGATCGAGATTTTCCCCCACGGGGTTAAATCCTCCGCTCCCCGCAGGGTGCCTTGAAGATAAAGGCTCACCCTGAATCCCATTCCCCAGAAAAAGAGGAGCAGGGAAGGAATGAACATCGCATAAAAGATGAGATGTTTATCCATACGATTACCCGGAAATGAAAGGAACTTCTTTCTCCATGCCTTTCACCCCATTCTCTTCCATATGCTTCAGAACAAACTCCGAGATATAGGCCGTCTTCAAAGGAATTTTCATCTTTCGAGCAGTGGATTGGATGGTTCGAATGCACTGCTGGCAGGAGGTGATGAGCAGATCGGCTCCCGTCGCCTGGATCTCCTTGATCTTCTCCTTTGCGAGAGAAGCAGAAAGGTCCGGATCGACCATTTCGAGAAGGCCGCCCCCGCCACAGCACTTGCAGCGCTCCCCGTGGTTCGGAAGTTCCACGAACTCTACGCCCGGCATGGATCGTAGAATTTCTCTCGGGGCATCGTAGATGCCGCTCGCCCTTCCAAGATCGCATGGATCATGGTAGGTGACCCGGATCTTCTTTTCATCAAATTGGATCTTTCCTTCCCGTATGAGACTCAGGATGAACTGGGTCGAATCGAAAAGCCTCAAATCGGTCCCATAGTCTTCCCGCCAGGTATGGTAACAGGAAGGACAGGAGAAGACGACGGAGCGGGCTCCCTTCTCTTTTACCCCCTCGATGTTGTGCCGGATCAGTTCTCCGACCTCTTTCTTGAATCCTGCAACGAGCAGCGGGAATCCGCAACACCACTCCTCCCCTCCGAGAAGGGTAAAATCGGTCCCTGTGCGTTCGAGAATCCTGATAAAGCTCTGCGGAATCTTATGGGCCATCGGAAAGTAAGCCGAGACACATCCGATAAAATAGATAACCTCCGCCTTCTCCTTTTGGTGACGGTGAGCCGGCAGGCCCTCGAGTCCATCCAGCCAATCCATCCTTTGGGTATTGTCCAGTCCGGAGATGTTATGGTCCTTGAGGACATGCCGCTTCATCGATTCGAGTTTCTTGGGGTAATGGCCCATCTCGACCAGAACCTCTTTCAGCCCAAGCCAGAGGTTTCTTGAATCGATTGAAACAGGGCACTGCGACCCGCACTCCCCGCACAGGGTGCAGCGATAGACCCTCTCGGAAAATTTCTTTAACTCTTCCTCGGTGAGCTTCCTCGGTCCGAACAGTTTTGCCCAGAGACCGTACTGTCCCCGAATGAATTTTTTGATGGCCTGGATTTTTCCTCTTGGGTTGATCCCTTCTTCATCTTCCCTGGAATAAACCGGACAGAAACGGAGGCATTCGCCGCAGCGGGTACAGGCGTCGATTTCCAACAACTGTTTGGGGGTTAATTTTGAGAGGTCCACAACATCAAAGGGGGCTCAAAAGGAAGGCCCTCATTCCAACCCGAAATTCGAACGAGACGCCCTGGCCCCATTTTTTATAACAGACAGACCCCTCCATGTCAACAAAAAATAGATGGTAAGACCAATAAACCAAATCCTCCTTTGGACCCTTTGGAGGCGAAAAAAAGGGCGCTCGCTTCGAACGCCCCGTAACCTTCTCCAACGGATCAATCCTGATTTTCGTTCTGAAAAAAAACGCCTACTCCTTTGTCTTCTTAACCCGCTCAATTTCAGACTTGATGAAATCGCCCAACTGGTCCGCCTTCATCAAATTCTTGAGATCTTCCTGCAGATTGGAGGGACCGACCTTAAAGATCCATCCCTTTTCATAGGGACTGGTATTGATCAGTTCAGGGGAGTCTTCGAGTTCCTCATTCGAGGACTGGACCTTTCCGGAAACGGGGGCGTAAACCCTTCCGACCCATTTACCGGATTCGAGGGAACCGCAGGGTTTCCCCTGTTCAACAGCTTTGCCTGCGGCAGGAAGCTCCACGAAAACGATATCGCCCGCCAATTTCTGGGCAAAGTCAGTCGTTCCCACTGTCACCGTCTCTCCCTCTACCTTTGCCCAGAAATGTTCTTTGTGATAGTAGAGATCATCAGGGAATAAGTATCCGCCAATTTCCATTAAAAGCCCTCCTTTCTCTTTTTCCTGGCTATATACTATAAAAATCGTAAGTTAACAAGTTTTTTTTAATCGATCCATAAAAAAATTGACCAACTTGAACAAATATTTTATACAACCTGTGAATTTTTGCTCAAATAGTTTTATAATGAAATGAAGGAGTTTGGGATCTTTGTGATAAAAAGAACTTTTTCTGGTTGACATTTGAACATTAGCGTTGCATTCATATAGTATGATCTATTCTAAAGAACTGGACTCCAATTTCAAGCTCCTGATTGCCAAAGAACCGGGAGGCGAGAATATCAAAAGATGTTTCTCCTGCGGCACCTGTACGGCTGGGTGCCCTGTCAGGGAGGTCACGGACCGCTACAACCCGCGGAAAATTATTCGGATGGCTCTCCTGGGAATGAAAAAGGAGGTTCTTTCGAGCCAGTTCATCTGGTTGTGTTCATCCTGTTATACCTGTTACGAGAGATGCCCCCAGGATGTCAGAATTCCTGAGTTGATGAATGCGATTAAAAATATTGCCGTCAGAGAAGGTTACATGCCGCCGGCCATGAAGGTCCAGATCGAACTCCTCTCATCCCATGGACGCCTTTTGGAGGTGACGGAGTTTGAGAACGACAAGAGGAAAGAATCCGGCCTTCCCCTTTTTCAGGGCCGGACGGAAGACGTCAAGAGGATTCTGAAAGAGCTCGGATTCTATCATGAAGAAGAGAGAGGACCATCTTAAGGATACATCCTATACCCTTTTCCTCGGGTGTACGGTTCCGGTCAGGGCCTTAAATTACGAGATTGCCGCAAGGAAGGTGGCCGGGGCCCTCGACATCCGCTTTCACGACATCCCGGACTTCAGTTGTTGCGGTTATCCCATTAAATCGATCAGTCATCATGCCTATCTCCTGATGGCTGCAAGAAATTTGGCCTTGGCCGAGGCAAAAGGCCATTCGGTCTGCACGCTTTGCAGTTCCTGCGGCGGCTCTCTTGCGGAAGCCAACCATGAACTCCAGGAAGATAAAAACCTCAGACAAAGGATCAACGAAGACCTTTACGGCTGGCTGGGGTTGCGTTACGAAGGAGAGGTGCAGGTCCTCCATTTTGCCCGGATTCTCCACCGGAAAATCGGAGCGGAGAAGATCGGGGGGAAGATCCGGGCCGATCTTTCCTCTCTCCGGGTCGCCCCCCATTACGGCTGTCACTATACCAAACCGTCGGCCATCCATGGCAGGGCGGAAGATCCCGAAGACCCCAAAAGCCTTGACGAATTGATCCGGGCGACCGGCGCCCAATCCCTCTCCTACGAGGACAAGCTCTCCTGTTGCGGCGGAGGGGTATTGGCGTTCGATGAACAGGTCGCGCTGGGAATGGCCCAAAAGAAACTGGAACATATTCATGCCCGGCAGGCGGACGCCATCGTCCTCATCTGTCCTTTCTGCAACGTGATGTATGAATCGAACCAGAAGAAGATTGAAAAGGTCTTTCAAAAGGAGTATAAGCTGCCGGTTCTCTTCTATCCCCAGCTTCTCGGCCTGGCCCTGGGGTTCGAACCGGACGAGCTGGGGCTCAAGATGAATCGAATCAGGACGACAGACCTTATGAAAAAGATCGTCAGGAGGCCCGCCTGAGATGGACTCTTCCGAGAAGAAACCGGTCGGTGCGGTGCTCGTGGTGGGCGGAGGAATCGGTGGAATTCAGACCTCCCTCGACCTTGCCGAATCGGGATTAAAGGTCTACCTCCTCGAAAAGAAACTCAGCATCGGGGGAACCATGGCGCAGCTGGACAAAACGTTCCCCACAAACGACTGCTCCATGTGCATCATGTCCCCCAAGCTAGTCGATGCGGGCCGCCACCGGAATATCGAGATCCTCACCAATGCCGGAGTCGAAAAGGTCGAAGGCAACCCGGGAAATTTTAAAGTTTCGGTTCGTAAGAAGGCCCGCTATGTGACGATCGAAGACTGCAAGGCCTGCGGCGAATGTTCGAAAGTCTGCCCGATCAAAATCCCCAATGATTACGAACAGGGGCTTGTCACACGCGCGGCCATCTACCAGCTCTTTGCCCAGGCCATGCCCAGCGCCTATGGCATCGATAAAAGGGGCGATCCCCCCTGCCGCGCCGCCTGCCCCATCCACGTTAACGCGCAGGGCTACATTGCCCTCATCTCGGCAGGCAAGTTTGAAGAGGCTTTGGCCCTGGTGAGAATAAAAAATCCCTTTCCCGGGATCACCGGCCGGGTCTGCACCCACCCCTGCGAATCGGCCTGCAGAAGGAAAGACGTTGAACAGCCCATCGCCATCGACGGTCTGAAACGGTTTGTCTCGGACTTCGAGAAAGAAGATAAGACCGATCTTTCGATTCCTCCTGAAAATGGAAAGAAGGTGGCGATTGTGGGTTCGGGCCCGGCAGGCCTTCTGGCCGCCTGGGATCTGAGAAAGATGGGCTACGGGGCTACCGTCTTTGAAGCCCTTCCTGTTGCGGGCGGAATGCTTGCCGTCGGAATTCCCGAATACCGTCTGCCCCGCGCCGTGCTCTATAAGGAAATCGATTACCTCCGGCGCATGGGAGTGGAGATCAGGCTCAATACACCCATCGGCAAGGGCCTTTCTCTTCAGGATCTCAAGCGCAGGGGCTATGACGCCGTCTTGATCGCCACGGGAGCCCACCTGAGCAAAAAGCTTGGCCTCCAGGGAGAAGAGGCCTCGGGAGTGATCCATGCCGTTGACTTCCTGAGACAGATCTCCCTCGGACAACCCGTTCAATTGGGAGAGAAGGTCGTTGTCATCGGCGGAGGAAATGCGGCCGTCGATGCGGCAAGGACGGCTTACCGGCTCGGGGCGAAAGAGGTGACCCTTGCCTATCGAAGAACCCGGAGCGAGATGCCTGCCCAGGAAGAAGAGATTGAAGAAGCCGAGCAGGAGGGAATCAGGATCGAGTATCTCACCGCTCCAGTCAGGCTGCTCATTGAAAACGGAAAGATCAAAGGAGCGGAGTGCCGGCGGATGGCCCTCGCCGAACCCGACGAATCCGGCAGACCCAGGCCCATTCCTGTCCCCGGGTCGGAATTTACGATTGAAACCGATACCCTCATCCCGGCCATCAGCCAGGAACCCGACCTCTCTTTTCTCGATGGAAAAGAGGGAATCCAAATCAATCGCTGGGGGAACATCGAGGCCGATCCTCTCACGCTTGAAACCGGCGTAGCGGGCATCTTTTCCGGAGGGGATGCGGTCACCGGGCCCCAGACCTACATCGATGCCATGGCCGCAGGGCGAAAGGCCGCCGTCTCCATCGACCGCTACCTGAGGGGAGAAGACCTGAGAACGGGCCGTGAGGCAGAGGGGGCGCAGAAGGACCACATCCTTGCCGATATCGAGGGCATTCAATACCGCCCGAGATCTTCCGCAGTCAACCTCCCTCTTGAGAAAAGGAGGAGCTTCGATGAGACCAGCCTGGGACTCCGGGAAGAAGATGTGACCGGGGAAGCCGGGCGCTGCCTTCAGTGTGCGGGCTGTTCGGAATGTCTCGAATGCATCAAGGCCTGCGAGGCAAAAGCCATTGACCACGGGATGAGGGACGAGCAGATCGAAATCGAGGTGGGCGCCATCATCCTTTCTCCGGGGTTCGATGAGTTCGATCCATCGGTCAAGAGCGAATACGGCTACAAGAGATTCTCCAATGTTGTCACGAGTATCGAATTCGAACGGTTCCTCTCTGCCTCAGGCCCCTTCAAAGGAGAGGTCCGCAGGCCCTCTGACGGAGCTCATCCCCGCCGGGTGGCATGGATTCAATGTGTGGGATCGAGGGACCCCCATATCGGCAAGGGCTACTGCTCTTCGGTCTGCTGCATGTACGCCACCAAGGAGGCGGTCATCGCCAAGGAGCATTCTCCGGAAATGGAAGCCGCCATCTTCTTCATGGACATGAGGGCCTACGGAAAGGATTTCGACAAATATATTGAAAGGGCGAAGAAAGATTACGGCGTCCGGTATATCCGTTCCCGGGTCTCCCACCTTCAGGAATCTCCGGATACGAAAAATCTGATCATCCCTTATGAGACCGAAGGCGGAGAGAGGATCTCGGAAGAGTTCGATCTCGTCGTCCTCTCGGTCGGCTTTGAACCGGTGAGAGAATACCGGGAGATCGCGAAGACATTCGGAGTGGACCTCAATTCTTACGGATTTGTCAAAACCGATCCTTTCCATCCGCTCCAGACCTCGAGGCCGGGAATCTTTGCGAGCGGCGCCTTTTCCGGTCCCAAGGATGTTCCCGAAACCGTGGCGCAGGCATCGGCCGCGGCAGCCGAAGCTTCTTCCCTCCTTTCCCCCGCAAGGGGAGAACTGGTCACCGAAAAAGAGTATGTCCCCGAGAGGAATGTCGACTTTGAGGGGCCTCGCATCGGAGCCTTCATCTGCCATTGCGGGATCAACATCGGAGGCGTGGTGGATGTCCCGTCCGTGGTCGATTATGCCCGCACCCTTCCGGATGTCGTCTATGTGGCGGACAATATTTACACCTGCTCTCAGGATACGCAGGAAGCGATGAAGAAGATCATCGAGGAGCACCGTTTGAACCGGATTGTGGTCGCCTCCTGCACGCCGAGAACGCATGAGCCTCTCTTCCAGGATACAATCCGGGAAGCCGGACTCAACCGTTACCTCTTTGAGATGGCCAATATCCGGGATCAATGCAGTTGGGTCCATATGCATCAACGGAAAGAGGCGACGGAAAAGGCCAAGGACCTGGTGAGGATGGCCATTGCCAAAGCCGCTCTACTTGAACCCCTTCCCACGCAGAAGGTTGAGATGAATCAGAAGGCCCTGGTCATCGGGGGAGGCCTCACGGGGATGACGGCGGCCCGGAAAATTTCGGAGGCGGGTTTCGAGGTCTATCTCGTTGAGAAAGAATCCCAATGGGGCGGCAAGGCAAGGAAAATTCACTACCTGCTCGATGGAAACGGTGTTCAACCCCACCTTGAGAAACTGATCAAACAGGTGGAGAAAGACCCCCGGATTCATCTTTTCAAGGGAGCAACGGTTGAAAAGATCGAAGGCTTTGTCGGGAATTTCAAGACCCGGGTTCAAGACGGTGAAGGGGCAAAAACGATCGATCATGGAATCATTATTGTGGCAACCGGCGCGGAGGAATACCGGCCACGGGAGTTCCTTTATGGCCAGGATGCACGTGTCCTCACGCAGAAAGAGCTTGAAGAGAGGATTGCCCTCCGTCCCCAATCGCTCAAGGGAGCTAAAAATGTCGTCATGATCCAGTGCGTGGGTTCAAGGAATGAAGAAAGGCCCTATTGCAGCAGAATCTGCTGCTCCGATGCCGTGAAAAATGCCTTGAAACTCAAAACCGTCTCCCCCGAAACGAACCTCTACATCCTCTACCGGGACATCCGGACCTATGGGTTTAAAGAGGATTCCTATGAAAAGGCGAGGGAGATGGGAGTCCTTTTTATCCGGTATGATCCGGAGCAGGAGCCACGGGTCGAGAAAGGAGCGGATGGCCTTCAGGTCATCGTCCATGAGCCGATCCTGCATGACGACCTCCTGATCGAAACCGATCTGCTGGTCCTGAGCCCGGGAATCATCGCTCCCCGGGAAGAGAACGAGCGTCTCTCCAGAATGCTAAAGGTCCCGCTCAATGCGGATGGGTTCTTCCTCGAAGCCCATATGAAACTGAGGCCCGTTGATTTTGCAACGGAGGGAATCTTTCTTGCAGGGTTGGCCCACAGTCCCAAGTCGATCGACGAGAGCCTTTCCCAGGCGAACGCGGCCGTGGCAAGGGCGCTGACCTATCTGACAAAGAAAGAGCTTGAGACCATCGGCACGATTTCCGAAGTCAATGAAAAGACCTGTATCGGATGCGGTCTCTGCGAGAGCCTCTGCCCCTATCAGGCGATCGAGGTTGTGGTCAAAAGGACGGTCGGCGGCGAAAAGGCGGTCGCCCAGGTGAACAAGGTTCTCTGCAAGGGATGCGGGGTCTGCACGGCTTCTTGCCGTTCCGGCTCCATCGACCTCAAGGGATTCAGCACGGAGGAGATCGCCACGCAGATCACGCAGCTGGCCATGGGATGAAGGATGAATCACCAAATTTCAAACATCAATAACCAAACAATCACCAATACTTCAAACACCAATTTGAAGGTCTAAAGTTCGGTGATTTGTTTATTGCCTAAATTGAGCGGTTTTTTCGTTAGTCATTACTTCAAGAATACTGGATTCCTGCTTCGGCAGGAATGACGACTATCACCTAATGAATGCAAACGTCATTCCCGTGAAATTTATCCTCGAAGGTATCAATCGGGGAACGGGAATCCAGAAGGGTTTATGTTTAAAAATAGTATTAAGAATCGCTCAATTTAGCTATTGGTTATTGGAATTTATTTGGAGCTTGGGATTTGGTGATTGGAATTTGAGAGATGAGGTTTTAAGCAAGTGGAGAGCGAAACTGTAACGAACTGGGAACCTAAAATCCTCGCCTTTCTCTGCAACTGGTGTTCCTATGCGGGAGCCGACCTGGCGGGAACATCGCGGATTCAATACCCTCCGAACATCAGGGTCATTCGTGTTCCCTGCTCCGGCAGGATCAACCCCCTCTTCATCCTGAAGGCCCTTCAGGGCGGGATGGACGGGGTTCTGGTCTCCGGCTGCCACCCCGGCGACTGTCACTTTCTCTCCGGAAACTATATCGGAAGAAGGAAGTCGGCGACCTTGAAACGATTTCTTGAATACCTGGGAGTGGAGGAAAACCGGGTCCAGTTCTCCTGGGTTTCGGCGGCAGAAGGAGTGAAGTTCTCACAGGTCATCCAGGAAGTCACCGAGGATGTTAAGAAGTTGGGACCGCTGAGGAATTTTGTTAAAAAATAGGGTTCATGTGGCCCTGGGTTCAAGGGTTCCAGTGAAATGCGATAAAACTTGAACCCTCGAACCCTTGAATCCTTGACACCTTAAAACCATGATTCAGGAAAAACTCAGAGAAAAAGCGAAAGAACTTCTTTCAAAAAAAGAAGTGGATCTCATCATCGGGTTCAGCGAATGGACCCTGCCCCTCAGGACAACTCCTGTCTTCATCAGGACACCCGAGGGGACGGAGAGCCTGGCGTGGAATTCGTTCTGTGAAAACAATTTGGCCACTTACCTTCATAAATTCGGTCGTTTTAAAGTCGGGATCGTTGTGAAAGGCTGCGATGCACGGTCTGTCGTCGCTTTAAGCCTTGAGAAGAGATTCCCGAACCATCGGCCTCTTCTGATCGGGGTCCCCTGCCAGAGAATGGTGGACCGGAAAAAGGTGAAGAAAGCCGTAAAGGGAGAAATTCTTCAAGCGGTTGAGCAGGGAGATCTGCTTGTCGTTAAGGGGGAAGACTTCGAAGTCACTCTCAAGCGTGATGATTTCCTCTATTCCGTCTGCCGGAGTTGTACCCATCGAACGCCGAACCAGGCGGATTTTCTGATCGGCGATCCGGTGGAAGAATTTCCCCTCGACGAGGCGCATCCGGATGTCAGTGAGTTCGAAGGAAAGACTCCCGAAGAACGATGGGGCTCTTTTGAAAAGGAGATCAGTCGCTGTATCCGATGCTATGCCTGTCGGGAAGCCTGCCCCATGTGCTACTGCACGGAATGTTTTGTGGACAGCACACGTCCGAAGTGGATCGAAAAGAGCCTCTCTCCTTCGGACCTGGCGTTTTATCACATTGTCAGGGCCTACCATCAGACAGGAAGATGCTCGGGTTGCGGCGCCTGTGAGCGAGCCTGTCCCATGGATATTCGGCTCACCCACCTGACGCAGAAATTGAACCAGGAGGTCAAGGACCTCTATGGATTTGAAACGGGAATTCAGCCGGAGGTCCCTCCTCCCCTTTCGACGTTCCATCCGGAGGATGAACAGGGATTTATCAAATGAAGTTCAAACTGGACAAAAAGGATTTTGAACGCTTTCTGAAAGACCTGATGGAGGCTTACGATCTCTTTGCCCCTGTCCAATTGGCGGAAGGGGTTTCGGTTTTCAGAAAGATTGACCAACCCGAAGAGGTCCACCTGACCCAGTTGGTCCCTCAAAAATCTGCAAAAGAAGTTTTTTTTCCCCAATCTGAAGTGATGTTCCGCTATGAGACGGTGGAGCATCGGGAGCCGATCCTCTCCGAGCAACGGATCGAAAGAGAGAGGGTTCTTCTCGGGGCCCGGCCCTGCGACATCGAGGCAATCTCCATCCTTGAGAAGGTCTTCGCCGGGGAAGACTATACGGATGTCTATTTTCTGGAGAAGAGGAGAAAGACGACGATCGTCACCCTGTCCTGCAACCACCCCCTCACCACCTGCTTCTGTTCTTCAACGGGCGGCGGACCTTTCCGAAGGGATGGCTCGGACCTCTTCCTCACCGACTTGGGCGAATCCTACCTGGTTGAACTACTCACCGAAAAAGGAATGGCTTTTTCAAAGAACAGGTTCTTCAGAGAAGCCGGTTCAAAAGATTTCGATTTGCTGAAGGAACTGGAAGAAAAGGCTTCTAAGAAGGCAGAGGCTTCGATCCCTGTGGAGGGAATAGAGAAACGATTGGACCTCATGGTCGAAAGTCCGTTCTGGGACAGGATCCACGAAAAATGTATCGGCTGCGGCGTCTGCACCTTTCTCTGCCCGACCTGCCATTGCTTCGACATCACCGATGAAGCTGTCAACCTCAAAGGGCAGCGTGTCAGGAACTGGGACTCCTGCCTCTTCCCGATCTACTCGCTTGAAACCTCCGGCCATAACCCCCGTCCCACAGGCCGGGAACGAACCCGGCAGAGGTTGATGCACAAGTTCAACTATTATCCGAAAAATTTCGACAGGGTGGCCTGCGTGGGCTGCGGACGATGCATACTCTACTGCCCGGTTCATTTTGATATCCGCGAGGCGCTCCTTTATGCCTCTTCCCGGAGGAGCAAGGGACAGGAAGGACAGTCCCGGTAACAGACCGATGAAGAATCCCTATCTTCCCATTCCGATGATACTGAAAAAAGCTCAGATCGAGACAAGCGATCGATTGCTTCGGACCCTTGAGTTGAGCTTTAAAAACCAGGAGGAGGAAAACGCTTTCCGGTTCATTCCGGGGCAGTTCTGCGAGCTCTCCATCCTCGGGAAGGGAGAAGCCCCTTTTGGGATCGCTTCTTCCCCCATGGAAAAAGGCGTATTAAAATTCACGATCAATAGGGCCGGGGTGGTAACCACGGCGCTTCATCACCTTGAAGAGGGGGCGGAGATCGGAATCCGGGGGCCGCTCGGCAACGGATATCCGGTCGACCTTTTTGAAGGCAAAAATTTGCTCATTATCGGCGGAGGATTCGCCTTCACCACCTTAAGGTCACTGGTCGCCTATTTTCTCCATCCGGATAACCGTTCCAAGATAAAAGGAATTACGGTCATCTATGGAGCGAGGATGCCGGGGCTCCTGCTCTATAAAGAGGAACTGCTTGAATGGGAGAGGCGAGATGACTTAAGATTAGTCATGACGGTCGACTGGGGGGATAAGGACTGGAAGGGAAAAGTGGGCCTTGTGCCCAACGTCCTTGAGGAAATTGCACCCTTGTCCGAGGACACTTATGCCGTCCTCTGCGGTCCTCCGATCATGATCAAGTTCACCTTTCCGAAATTGATCGCCCTCCGCTTTCCGAATGAACGGATCTTCACTTCCCTGGAACGGAGGATGAAATGCGGGATCGGCAAATGCGGCCGCTGTAACATCGGCCACCTTTATGTATGCAAA
Source organism: Deltaproteobacteria bacterium (assembly GCA_020059605.1). Lineage (GTDB taxonomy): Bacteria > Desulfobacterota > BSN033 > BSN033 > UBA1163 > RBG-16-49-23. The sequence goes on along the minus strand of JAGVBT010000090.1, from coordinate 2,924 downwards.
GACGGCCCGGTCTTCAGTTACGCCCGGTTGGAAAAATTGCCGAAAGATTATTAACCCCCCACCCCTGACCCTCCCCCCAAAGGGGGGGAGGATAAAGGAGGGGGGAAACAGGAGGAGCCATGGACTATATCAAGGAACTGATGAAGATCGTAGGGGAAAAGAATGTAAAAACGGACCAGATCGAACGTCTGTGCCACTCTCGGGATATGTCAGTCCATGAGGGCATTCCCGATGCCATCGTCTTTGCAAAAACAACCGAGGAAGTCTCAAACATTCTCAAACTGGCCAATGACAACAATCTCAAGGTCATCCCCAGGGGATCCGGGACAAGCACGACTGGCGCTGTCCTGGCCTGTTTCGGGGGCATCATCCTCGATGTGAGCAGGATGAATAAGATCAAAGAGGTTCAGAAAAAGGACGGCTACGCCGTCGTGGAGCCGGGGGTCATCTGCCAGCATTTGAACAATGCCCTTGCTCCCACCCACTTCTTTCCTCCGGATCCCGGGAGCGCCGCCATTGCCTCCATCGGTGGAATGGTCTCCACTAATGCCAGCGGCAACCGGGCGATCAAGTATGGAGCAACCAAAGACTACATTATGGGATTGGAGGTGGTTCTGGCGGATGGAAGAGTGATGAAAACCGGATCGATCGTTCCCAAAACCTCTTCGGGGTATGATCTTGCCCATCTTTTCTGCCGCGCGGAGGGAACCCTTGGAGTCATTACGGAAGTGACGGTCAGGGTCCTCCCCATGCCCGAATATATCGCCTTTGCTCAGGCCTGGTTTCCTTCGGTGGAAGATGCGGGGAAAGCGGCTGAAGAGATCATTACCTCCGGGGTCCCCCTCTCCTCCTGCGAAATCCTGGACAGGCTCTCCATCGATGTAGTCAACAAGGCCATGGGTTTGAATATCCCTGACAATGTGAATTGTATCCTTTTTATCGAAATCGATGGAAACAAGCAAGCAGTGAAAGAGAACATTCAAAAGATTGATCGGATTTCAAGGGAATGCAACGGCCTGGGCAACCAGTGGGATGACGACCCCGCAAAACGGCTGAAGATGTGGGCAGGACGCCAGGGACTGGTCCCCTCTCTTTCGAAGGTCAGGCGGGGAGCGAAACTGATTCCATTTGTCGAGGATTTTGGCGTCCCCATGTCCAAGATTCCAGAGACGATCCGGGAGCTCCAGCAGATCCGTGACAAATATGATTTTCCCATTCCCATCTTCGGCCATATCGGCGATGGGAATCTCCATGCCACTCTTATCATTGACGGCCGCAATAAGAAGGAATGGGAAAAAGTGAAGCCGATCGCCCAGGAGTTTATCGACCTCACATTAAAATTCAAGGGGACGTTAACCGCGGAGCATGGAATCGGCGTGGCCAAGGCCTCCTACATTCATAAAGAGCTGGGGCTAAGCCACGAAGTGATGAAAACAATCAAAAAAGCGCTCGACCCGAACAACATCCTCAACCCGGGGAAGATGGGTCTGGACGATACGGTCAAAGATATTTTCGACCCATTTACGTATGGCGCCTTCGTAGATACTCCGGACCAGATTAAAAGTTTCGGTCAGGCGGTCGACGATGAGATCTTCGCCTGTATCAACTGCGGGTTCTGCCGGGCAGGCTGCACGGTCTATGCCCACACCGGTCTGGAATCGGAGAACGCCCGCGGACGGGTTATCCAGGCCTACTATATGATGAAAGGAATTCTGGAACCCTCCAAAGAGGTGGCGGACAAATTCTACCTCTGCACCACCTGCCTGAACTGCAAGTCGACTTGCCCTGCGGGGGTGGTCGTATCCGAGATCGTAGAGGCAGGACGCCGGAAGCTGGTCGAGGCCGGATTCCTTCCCGAAATCCATAAGACCCTGATGGAGAATCTGAAAGCAACCGGAAATCCCTTCGGGGAACCGAGAGAAAAACGCACCGACGTCTATCCGTCAACCTTTCAGCCAAAGAAGGGACCGGTGGATACCCTCTTCTTCCCCGGCTGCGTCGCCTCCTATCAGGATATTAATCTAATTCCCAATCTCATGAATCTCTTTGACAGGGCAGGCGTCTCCTATACCGCCCTCGGAAAGGACGAAAATTGCTGCGGTTATCTGTCCTATCTGGTTGGAACCGAGGAATTTAAGGAAGTGGGCAAGAAAAATATCGAGGCCTTCTCAAAAGTTCAGCCGAAGCAGATCATTACCACCTGTGCGGGTTGCTACAAAACATTCAAAGAGCTTTACCCCGAACACCTCTCTTTCAACACGCCCGTGCTTCATGCGATCGATTATCTTGACCGGTTGATTCAGGAGGGGAAATTGAAACTCAAAGGGGTGAATCCCACAAAGGTTGCCTACCACGACCCCTGCGACCTGGGCCGCCATCTCAACATCTTCGAACCTCCGAGAGAATTGATCAAAAAGATTCCGGGAGTCACGTTGATTGAATTCAAGAACAACCGGTTGCTTGCCAAATGCTGCGGAGGCGGGGGAGGGATGAAGGCCTTCAACACCGAGCTTTCGGGGGAGATCGCCTATCAACGCATGATTGAAGCCTTGGAGGTTGGCGCGGAAACCGTGGTTTCAGCCTGTCCGGCCTGCAAGGCCAATCTTCAACTTGCTTCGGCCAGGTTGCGAAAGGAAAAGAAGGGCAAGATCAAGGTGATGGATATCACGGAACTGGTCGCCGAAGCGCTTGCCTGAAAGGCGAAAAACCGACACGGAAGAATACAGGCATTTGACCCATTCGACAGGGATAAGCCCTCGCCTCCCAAGGCGGGAACCGAAAGCGCAGGGTCAACCCCGGGCAGAGGACGGCATTGATGTGCGAAGTGGTAATGTAAAATCTTTTGTGTAAAAAGAGAGAGGGGTGTTATCCTCTTGGGAAGATTTTGGACAAAATCAAATCCCAATGGAAAGGAGGACACACCC
>JAGVBT010000017.1 GCA_020059605.1 Deltaproteobacteria bacterium | reverse complement strand
TACTGCCACGGCACGGTGTTTCCGTAATATCCACCGACAGAATCGTTGTAAAATTCTGTCATGATGATGCCGATGGCCGGGAGACCGTAGTAGACATTGAACGGGTTCCCGAAGAAGTTGAAGCCGTCAAAAGCATAGGCCGGAGCTGTTGCGGCAAGCCACGGAGCTCCTGGACGCCCGATGTTATCAAAAACACCCGCCTGTCCTCCTTCTCCCTGCGGCGCTTCCCTTGTCTCTGATGCGGCAAAAAGGAATGGAGACAGGTCTAACCATCCCCATCCTTCCTGGAACACGTCAAGAGGAGAAGCAGTGGCTATCCCCACGTTGTCGCGGGTGAATTTAATAGTCGGAGGATCAGTAGGATACAGTCCTACGATGTTGACCTCCCAGGGAAGTCTTGGTCTCGCTCCCGGAGGAGGAGGCGGTGAAATGGGAGGAAGATCCGGACGGTCTAATCTCTTCTCGCTTCTGTTAAAAATCGCGTAATCGATGAGCTCGCCGCCGGTTGCCGCATCATCAGGTGTTTCGTGGGTTCCCGTGAACGGAGGAAACCACGGGGGAACCTGGATACGCGGAAATGGAGCTGTTTTGGTATAGTGGAAAAGCTTTGTCGGGAAGGTGACAACCACGCTGGTGTTCATGGGCGTGTTCGTCGTCGCTTCAATACCGTTCACATAGGTGAAATAAACCCACCTTTTTGAAAGGATAGATTCAAGCTGATCAAAACCGCCGATTCCAGGATTCCCTGCATAGCCCTGCACGTCCTGTAACAGGGTGGGCCTCTGGTTTTGAGGCGGCTGCCAGATCCCGTTGGGATTGATCGCAAAATTTGTCAGTGCGGTGAAATTGTACTGGTGGGAAATCTGCACTTCGGGCCTGATCAGGTAAACATTACCCATCAGGACGTTTCGTGCATCCCGGTTTGCATCGCCAAGGCGAGCAAATCGGAACGTGGCGTCCCACTCCGGGGCAACCCGCTCTTCACCGATAAATTCGATGTATCCATAAGTCAATCTCGGTTTTGCCGCTTCGGGCATTGGCGTGCCGTTAAGAGGAATTTCCAGGTCGAAATTGCTGAACTGGAAACCCGCGGCCGGCCAGGGGGCCGTATTAAAATGAGTTGCGGTCACGCTGCTCACATACCTGTCAGGCGAATGGATGACCGGGATTCCATCAGCTCCCAGGCTGATTTCTGCCACGAAGACATCGTTCTTTGAAAGCGGGATGTCAATGTCGAAAACTTCCCGGCTTCTCTTCCATTCTCTGAATCTCAGACGGCCGATATAACCATTGAAATTATCGGTGTTTACAATGGTGATGAAGGTCTGCTGGGTAGACTGGGGACCAACAGGCACGCCCAGGAAGGTCACGTTCTCCCCGGTATTCGTATTGCTTAAATTTCGGACATCATAAAGGGGGCCTAAAAGGACGTCGCCGCGGCCCGGGCCTCCTCCGCCAACCCCCATCGACTGGGTCCATGTGCTGATGCCCGTGATGTCAACCGCAAAGGCCGACCCCACCAGCATAAGGCTGATCAGAATTCCAAAAAAGGGTATTTTGACTTTTTTCATCTCTTGTCCTCCTTAATTATTTTTTCCATAATACATGTTACCATTCACCCTATTTCAAACAATTCATTCCCTCCGGCATCACCTCCTTCTATCTAAAGTGGTCTTCATCTTTTCTTCCCCTCACCTCCTTTGACTTGAAAGTAATGTTGATGCGATCTCATAGCCCTGCCCCTTTTAAGGGTTGAGACAAACGGAACCACTGGGTTTCCACCTTGCCCCAGAGTTCTTCGGTTAATCTCTGAAACTCCGCCTTTTTGACTTGAGGGATTAAGTACATGTATTTGCCGCTCACCTTGACCTTTCCCTCTCCATTCTTGACGGCAATCTCGGTAATCTCAAAGTCCACCCATTTGACGAGCGACCTGCCATGCTGGTTTATATAATTTAAAAGGCTTACTTTCTCCCTGTATTCCGGCGATTCGAACAAATAACTCTTATCCCATTCCCCTTTAATCCGGTGTGCCCAGTATTCCCGGACCCTGGTTTTTAATATCTCCTCTTCTGCTTCGCGGACCAGATGCGTTTTGGTCGCACACTGAATCAGTCCTATTGCGGAAAACAGCATTAAAATGAAAATAACAAGGATTTTTTTTCTTATCTTGATTCCTCCCAAAGCCATAGGATCTTTGTCTGTGATTTTTCAATTGGACATCCCACACCCCTTGCCCCTCTTTCCGCATCTTTCGCAGAAAGCGGGAACAAGGGGTGAATGGTCTTCAAATTATTGGAAGGCCTGGAAGTCGGCCGTGACGCCCGCAGGCCTTGTGATCACAAATCTAAATCCCCCGAAACCGGGCCGGAAACGCCACGGCGCCTGAGTCGGAGTCACTTTAATAATCCGATCAAATATCGGAACACCCGTAATCGGAAAACCATCCTGACGATAAAACCCTGTCGCATCCGTCACAACAGAGGGACGCACCGTTTGATTTCCTCTAAAGCTGGTGAAGGCAACCGAAACCCCGCTCAATGGAACAGCATCCGACACTCTCCTGATAAACCCGGAGATGAAAGTAGAGGTCACGGCCTGTTGCGCCTCCCCGCTCGCATAAACAGCTCCTCCCGTCTGGACCTGGACAAAATACTGGGTCATCGCCCCTGAAAAGAGGGATATGGTGGCGGATTCGATGTCAAAGGCGTAGCCGGGTTTCTGGATCCCCACTTTAACCGAGGAGCCCACCGCATTGGCTATCAGATATTCGCCTGACCCCAGGTCAAAGACCTTTCCTGAAGAAGCCGCCAACAGGACTCCCTCGATTCCTTCTCCGGTCATCTCATCGCTGATCTCCAGATAGACATGGCCTTTCTGCAGGTCAAAAGTCTCTCCCAGGTTTGAGTAGAGTCCGGCGATATTCTGCTCCGAACCTATCCAGAGAAACACGCCTTTTTCAACACCGGCATCCGAGTAACTTCGGATGTCATACTGGGTGATATATCCTGATTTTGTCAACCTCACCAGGACCTCTTTCCCCAGAGGGACGTTCCTTAGGAGGCAACCGCCATCGCTGCCGCTTTCCGTTACAGAGAGCAGGGCTTTAAACCCAGCCCCCCCGAAAACTTCCACCTTTGCCCCGGCTACGGCAACGGGAACGTTATTCTTTCCGCTCTCGAAAACCTTTGCAGGGACATTGGCCGACCAGGCCGTTAATGGAAGGACCAGCAACATCATTGAAAAACCGATTAAAAAGGCTCTCTTTATCATGGCCATCTCCTTTTTGCTTTTTATCTTCTTCTTATTCATACCCAATACGCATCTGTCAATCAATTTCTGCTGTTTCTAAAATCTTTATTCCTTTTCTGCACCCCCTTTCTATAAAATTATTTCTTTGTAACCTCAAATCTTTTCCGCATCATGTCTTCCCATTTC
>JAGVBT010000132.1 GCA_020059605.1 Deltaproteobacteria bacterium | reverse complement strand
ATGTCACGTTTACCTTAACATTGCAAAAAAATGAGTTAAACGGACATGGGTGAATCGTTCGGAAAGGGTTCGAGGCGAACCTTCAGGCGTAAGGGCACAAACGTATCGAACCCATACTGGAATTCACCTTGGGTTAAGTCCAGCGATTCCTTTAAGACATCCGATTTACCGCCATTCGAAGCCTTGAAGAGCGATTTACCCATGGCCGGTTCTACAACTGTAAGGTCTATCTGTCGGGCGACTTCATATCATGGGGGAGGCTTTAAGTTTTGCTCGTCCACCTTGTTAGAAGACCTACTGACTTCTAACGGGATTAAGATAGAATAGCTTTGGCCCTCTTTTTTTGATAAGATAGGATGACATCAGGGGGTGATTTGAATGGAGCCGAAAGCGAAGGTCCTCATCGTGGAGGATGATGAGAGTCAGGGGTTTCTTTATTCGGAGGAGTTGAGAGAGGAGGGGTATGATCCTCTCCTTGCCAGAAACGGGAAAGAGGCGATCCAGTTCATCAAAAAGACCCGGCCCGATCTTATTCTATTGGATATTTTTATGCCCGTCATGGACGGGATGGAGGCATTGGGTCGAATTGTCAGCAAACATAAGGGAATTCCCATCATTCTCTATTCCTCGTCTCCCAACTACCGGCAGGATTTTTTGAGCTGGACTGCGGATGCCTACCTCGTTAAATCCTCAGACTTAACCGAGTTGAAGGAAACGGTAAAAAGACTGATCCGTCAAAGGCAGGTCGGCATTCAAAAGGGAGGTTCCCATTCGAAAAAGGACGCGGCAAAAAAGGATGGAAGGTGAAAAAGAGAAGAGAAAAAGACCGTTGGTCTCTTGAGTTAGGGGCCAATATGACTTACCAGGGGATCCGGTTCAGAGTTTGGGCGCCGAAGGCGCGCTCGGTCTCATTGAGAGTAACCGGAGAACCGGATGACATCCCGATGATTGCGGAACCGAATGGTTATTTCACCGCCTTTTTGGTTCATCGGGGGACTGGGACCAGGTATTCTTATGTCCTCGACGAAAATCGGATCAGACCCGATCCGGTTTCGCGATTTCAGCCCGAAGGGGTCCACGGGCCATCCGAGGTCGTCGATGCGGAATCCTTCCAGTGGGAAGATCAGGGCTGGAAAGGGATCCGGCCCGAGGAGATGATCTTCTACGAGATCCACACCGGCGCCTTCACCCGGGAAGGAACCTTCCAGGCGGTCCTTCCCCTTTTAAACTACCTAAAATTCGAGCTAGGGGTGACGGCCCTCGAGCTCATGCCGGTTGCCCAGTTTCCCGGGGAGAGAAACTGGGGTTATGACGGGACTTATCTCTACGCCCCGCAAAACAGTTACGGCGGTCCCCATGGGCTGAAAAGTCTCGTCAACGCATGCCACAAGATAGGTCTGGCCGTCATTCTCGACGTCGTTTATAATCATCTGGGCCCGGAGGGGAATTACCTGAACGACTTCGGACCCTATTTCACGGACCGTTATAAGACCCCCTGGGGCCCGGCCGTCAATTTCGATGGCCCGGAAAGCGATGATGTCCGAAAGTTCATCATCAACAATGCCCTGTATTGGGTGACCGAATATCATATCGACGGTCTCCGGGTGGATGCCATCCATGGGATCTTCGATTTCAGCGCCCGGCATATCCTGCATGACCTGAGGGAAGTCGTCCATCATCAGGCAAAGAGATTGGAGCGTCAGATCGCGGTGATTGCCGAGAGCGATCTCAACGATACCCGGATCGTCGATCCTCCCGCGAAGGGCGGGCATGGCCTTGATGCCCAGTGGGATGACGATTTTCACCACTGCCTGCACACCCTTTTAACGAAAGAGAAGGCGGGATACTACGAAGACTTTGGGAATGTTGACCAGATGGCCCAAGCCCTCCGGGAGGGCTTTGTCTACAACGGCCAATATTCTTCTTTTCGGAGGAGGCAGCACGGAAACTCTTCAAAACATCTTCCTCCCAAGAAATTCGTCGTCTTCTCTCAGAACCATGACCAGGTTGGAAACAGGGCCAAAGGAGACCGGCTCGGCACCCTGATCTCTTTCGAAGCTCAAAAACTGGCTGCCGGGGTTGTTTTCCTGTCGCCCTATCTTCCCCTCCTGTTCATGGGAGAAGAATATGGTGAAGAGGCGCCTTTCCAGTATTTTGTCAGCCATTCGGATCCGGAATTAATCGAGGCGGTCCGGAGGGGAAGAAGAGAAGAATTTTCAGCCTTTGGATGGGAAGGAGAGATACCCGATCCCCAGGACATCGCGACGTTTTTACGTTCAAAGGTGGACCATCATCTCCGTACCCGGGGAAATAAACGATGTCTCTTTGAATTCTACGGGATGCTCATCAAATTGAGAAAAGAGGTGCCTTCTCTCTCCCATCCGACCAGGGAGGGGATGGAGATTGACCGGGTGGAAGGGAAGCGAATCCTCTTTCTCGGCCGTCAATACGGGGAGGATGAGGTCTTCTGTCTCTTCAATTTTGATGAGATGCCTGCGGAGATCAACCGGGTCATCAAAGAAGGGAACTGGCAGAAGATCCTGGACTCCTCCGCTCAAGAGTGGGGGGGTATGGGAGGTCTGGCAAAGGAATCGATTCCATCCTCCGGTTCGAAGATCTCCTTTGTCCTCGATGCCTATAATGTCGTCCTCTACAGGCGGTTAAGCCCCTTTTCATCGCCGATCCCTTGATCGAGAAGAGGAGTCATTCTCATTCAAATCTATGGATCCTGAGAGAATCAAAGAAATTTTCGACCGCGTTTCCCGGAATCTGTCCGAGGAACGAAGAATACCCGTCTCCACCTACCGCCTCCAGCTGAACCATCAATTTAAGTTCTCAGATGCGAAGGCGATCCTCCCCTATCTTCATGAGCTGGGAATTTCGGATGTTTATACCTCGCCCTATTTGAAGGCTAAAAAAGGAAGCTTCCACGGGTACGACATTCTGAACCACCATCAACTCAATCCGGAGGTTGGAACCGGCGAGGAGTATGAAGCGTTCACCCGGGAACTGGAACGATATGGAGTGGGACAGATTCTCGATATCGTGCCCAATCACATGTGCATCGCAGATGATGAAAATGGGTGGTGGATGGATGTCCTGGAAAACGGTCCCAGCTCCATTTACGCCGATTTTTTCGATATCGCTTGGAAACCGGTGAAGGACGAACTCGAAAACAAAGTTCTCCTCCCTGTCCTGGGAGGCCAGTATGGCCGCGTCCTTGAAAACCAGGAGTTGAGACTGGCCTTTGAGGACGGGGCCTTCTTCATTCGTTACCATGGCCGGAAATTTCCGGTGGCCCCGATCTCCTCCCGGAAGATCCTGGAGCATCGTCTTGATACCTTCAGAGAGAAGATGGGGAACGAAAACGCCCATCTCCAGGAGCTTCTCAGCATCCTCACCGCTTTGAGCCACCTTCCCCCCCACACCGAAAGAGACCCGGAGAAGATCATGGAGAGGCGAAGGGAGAAGGAGATTATCAAGAAGCGGTTGAGGGACCTCCACGGCGAGAGCGAGGAGGTTCGATCCTTCATCGAGGAGAATGTCAACCGTTTCAACGGCGATCCGGAGGACCCGAGAAGTTTCGACCTGCTCGACGGCCTCCTCAATGATCAAGCCTATCGCCTCTCCCACTGGCAGGTGGCTACGGAGGAGATCAACTACAGGCGTTTTTTCGATATCAACGAACTTGGATCCATCCGGATGGAGGACCTGCGCGTCTTCGAAGAGACCCATCGGCTCATTTTCAGGCTGATCAGGGAAAAAAAGGTAACGGGGTTGAGGGTGGATCACCCGGATGGGCTTTACGACCCCGCCGAATATTTTCACCGGTTGCAGAGGGAATGTTTCACCCAGTTCTGCCTCCGGGAGATGGAGAGCGTGGAGGATGTTTCCGTGATGGAAGAGTTCGGCCGTTTATACGACGAGGCGATATCACAAAATCCTTCCCCCCACCTCCGGATGCCTTTTTATGTCGTCGGAGAAAAAATCCTGACCAAAAGCGAGCGGATGCCGGAGGGGTGGCCCATCTTCAGCACCACGGGTTATGTCTTTTTGAATGCCGTCCATGGCATTTTTATCAATATGGCGAAGGAGAAAGCCTTCGATGAGATCTACCGGAAGGTCCTCCGGTCGAAGGTGGATTACCCGGAGCTTGTTTATGAGAAGAAGAAATTGATCATGCAGGCCTCCATGCCAAGCGAGATCAACATGCTGGGACATTATCTGAACCGGATCTCGGAGAAGGACCGCCATACCCGGGATTTCACCCTGAACAACCTGACCGCAGCCATCATTGAGGTCATCGCCAATTTTCCCGTTTATCGAACGTATGTTACACTGTCAGGGGTCAACGAAAGAGATCAGAGGTATATCGAACATGCCGTTTCAAGGGCCAAAAGGCGGAACCCGGCCCTGAGCGCCACCGTATTCGACTTCTTGAAGCAGGTTTTGTTGCTCGAGTATCCCAAACGCTTTGGAGAGGCCGACCGGAGGGAGTGGCTCGATTTTGTGATGCGCTTTCAACAGATCACCGGTCCCGTGATGGCCAAGGGGGTTGAGGATACGGTTTTCTACGTCTACAATCGATTCGTTTCACTCAATGAGGTGGGCGGAAACCCGGAGAGGTTCGGCACCTCGCTTGACGCCTTCCACGGGATGAATATCGAGAGGACAAAATACTGGCCGGATGCCATGATTACCACCTCCACACACGACACGAAACGGGGTGAGGATGTAAGGGTGAGGCTCAATGTCCTCTCGGAAATGGCCGACGAGTGGAGAGAGTCGGTCCAACAATGGAGTCGGATGAACAAGAGGATGAAATCGGTCCTGGAGGGACAACGGGTTCCTGACCGGAACGAGGAGTACCTTCTCTATCAAACCCTGATCGGCGCCTGGCCCCTTCATCCGATGGACGGAGCCGGTTTTGAGCATTTTAAAACGAGAATCAGCGATTATATGCTGAAGGCGGTTCGAGAGGCCAAGATCAATACAAGTTGGATCAGTCCCAATCTTCCCTACGAGGAAAACCTGCTTAAATTTATCGAGGCCATCCTTTCCACTGGCCAACACTCCCCCTTTCTAAAAGAGATTGAAGCCCTCCGGGAAAGGGTCTCCTATCTGGGAATGCTTAATTCCCTCTCCCAGACCCTCTTAAAGATCACCTGTCCGGGGATTCCTGACTTTTACCAGGGGACGGAACTCTGGGATTTCAGTCTTGTGGATCCCGACAACCGGAGACCGGTGGACTTCGGTTGTCGAAGAGAAAAGCTTGCGGAGCTTAAAAAAAGAGTGGAAATGCCCGGGAAGGAGTTGACGGGAACAGTGAGGGAACTCCTCCGGGAATGGAGGGAGGGAACACCCAAGCTTTATGTCATCTATAGGGGACTCCATTACCGAAGGGAACATCCCCGATTATTCAGGGAAGGATCGTATCTCCCCCTGACAAGCGGGGGAGATTTAAAGGATCATGTCTGCGCCTTCACCAGACAGAGAGGCGAGAAGGCGGTGCTGGTTATCGTCCCGAGATTTTTATCTCGTCTCGTCCGGACCCCCGAGGAGATGCCCCTCGGCGAAGAGGTCTGGAAGGAGTCGCAGGTGATGATTCCGAAAGAAGTCGGCAAAAGCCGTTTTCACAACCTTTTCACGGGCGAGATCGTTGAAACGGTCGGGAAAAACGGGGAAGGCCGGTTACCCTTGGGGAAGCTGTTCGCCGGCTTTCCCGTCGCCATGCTTGAAAGCGTTGACGAGGCCGGGAGATCATGAAACAGGCTCCGGACCGGAAATCGGGAGGCGGCACAGCCATGAAGGAAGACGGGAGAAGACGGGTCGTCCTAGAGAACTTGAAACCTGAAATTGACGGGGGGCGTTTCCCCATCAAGAGGGTGATTGGAGAGAGGGTGGTCGTTACAGCCGATATTTTCGCCGATGGACATGACTCCATTTCAGCAAGATTGCTCTATCAGGGCCCTGGAGAGAAAAAATGGAGAGAAGCCCCGATGGCCCTGATCGAAAACGACCTCTGGAAAGGGGAATTTGTCGTTGAAGAAGCGGGAGTCCATCATTACACCGTGGAGGGATGGGTCAACCATTTCAAAACCTGGCAGAGAGACCTGAAAAAGAGATGGGAGGCAGGCCCGGATGTAAAAGTCGATCTCCTGATCGGTGCCGGTCAGATTTCAGAGACCTCTAAGAGGGCTTCCATGGAGGATCAAAAGGAATTGGTCAACTTTGCAGAAATGTTAAAAGGGAGAAGAGATATCGAGAAGGCCGTCTCCATGGCCCTGAGCGAGGAGCTGGCGGAACTGATGAACCGATATCCGGATCGGCGGTTTGCTGTTCCCTATGGAAAGAGGTTGGGGGTGGTGGTTGACCGGGACAAAGCGCTCTTCAGCGCCTGGTACGAAATTTTTCCAAGGTCTCTTTCCGCGAAGGCCGGCCGACATGGAACTTTCAGGGATTGTGAAAGAATCCTCCGTGAGATTGCCGGAATGGGGTTTGATGTCCTCTACCTCCCTCCGATCCATCCGATCGGGCGGGCGAACCGGAAGGGGAAGAACAACACCCTCGAATTGAAGCCCGATGATGTGGGAAGCCCATGGGCCGTCGGATCGAAAGAGGGAGGGCATCAGGCCATTCATCCCGATTTAGGGACGATGGAGGATTTCGAGAGACTGGTCGAAAAGGCGAGACAGGCCGGCCTTGAAATAGCCATGGACCTGGCTTTTCAGTGTTCTCCGGACCATCCTTACGTCAAAGAGCATCCGGGATGGTTCCGTTGGCGACCGGATGGGACGGCTCAGTACGCCGAAAACCCGCCCAAAAAGTATCAGGACATCCTTCCCCTGAACTTCGAGACAGAAGACTGGCAGGATCTCTGGGAAGAATTGAAAAGAGTCGTCCTCTTCTGGGTTGAAAAGGGTGTCCGGATCTTCCGTGTCGATAATCCCCATACCAAACCTTTTTCTTTTTGGGAGTGGTTGGTCGGTGAAATCAAGCGGCCCTTCCCCGAAGTTCTCTTCCTTTCCGAGGCTTTTACCCGGCCCAAGGTGATGTACCGTCTGGCCAAAGTGGGATTTACACAATCTTACACCTACTTCACCTGGAGAAGCACGAAAAGGGAATTGATTGACTATCTCACCGAGCTGACGCAGACCGAGGCGGGAGAATATTTTCGGCCCAACTTCTGGCCGAACACGCCGGACATCCTGCCGGAGCATCTCCAGTACGGAGGGAGACCTGCTTTCATGATCCGTCTGGTTCTTGCAGCCACCCTCTCTTCAAATTATGGGATTTACGGCCCTGCCTTTGAACTCTGTGTCCATGAGGCCCTTCCCGGAAGGGAGGAGTATCTCGATTCCGAAAAGTACGAAATCAAACAGTGGAACCGGGACATTCCCGGAAACCTCAAGGACTTTATTACGCGGGTGAACCGTACCCGGAGGGAGAATCCCGCCCTACAGAAAACGGTCAACCTCCGGTTCTATGAAGTTAGCAATGAGACGCTCCTCTTTTACGGGAAGGCCACGGATGACCTTTCCAACATCCTGTTCGTGGTGGTCAATCTCGATCCCTTTCATACCCGTTCCGGATGGGTCCATGTTCCCATCCATGAGCTGGGAATCAACCCGAACCAGCCCTACCTGGTCCACGACCTTCTGAGTGACGACAAATATATCTGGCAGGGTGAGCGGAATTATGTGGAGCTCAATCCCCAGGTCCTCCCGGCAAACATTTTCAGGGTGAGGAAGCGGTTGAAAAAGGAGACGGATTTCGACTATTTCTTGTGAGGTTTCCTGTTGATGGCGGAAAGAAAGATGGCGACTCTCGAAGACGAGCCTCTCTGGTATAAGGATGCGGTCATCTATGAACTGCATGTGAAAGCCTTTTATGACAGCAATGGAGACGGCATCGGAGACTTTCGGGGGCTCAAAGAAAAACTCGATTACATCGAAGACCTGGGCATCAATGCCATCTGGCTTCTTCCCTTTTATCCCTCCCCCCAGAGGGATGACGGCTATGATATTTCGGATTACTTCGACATCCATCCGGATTACGGAACCTTGAAAGACTTCAGGGAGTTCTTGCGGGAGGCCCACCGGCGCGGCATTCGCATCATCACGGAGCTGATTGTCAACCACACTTCCGACCAGCACCCCTGGTTCAAGCGGTCCCGACAGGCAAAAGCCGGATCCCACTGGAGGGATTTCTACGTCTGGAGCGATACCCCCGGGCAATATAAGGATGCGAGGATCATCTTCAAAGATTTCGAGACGTCCAACTGGGCGTGGGATCCCGTGGCCAAGGCTTACTACTGGCATCGCTTCTATTCCCACCAGCCCGATCTGAATTATGATAATCCCCATGTCCGAAAGGCCATCTTCCGTGTGCTCGATTTTTGGTTCGGGATGGGTGTCGATGGACTCCGGTTGGATGCCGTTCCCTACCTGTTTGAACGGGAAGGGACCAATTGCGAAAACCTGCCCGAGACCTATGTCTTTTTAAGAGAGCTCAAGACACATGTTGACCGTAAGTTCAGGAACCGGATGCTCCTGGCGGAGGCGAACCAGTGGCCGGAAGATGCTGTGGCCTATTTCGGCAAGGGGGATCTTTGCCATATGGCCTTTCATTTCCCTCTGATGCCAAGGATCTTTATCGGACTTCAGATGGAAGACCGTTTTCCCATCATCGATATTCTCGACGAGACCCCGGCCATTCCAGAGGTCTGCCAGTGGGCTCTATTTTTGCGAAATCATGATGAACTCACCCTGGAGATGGTGACGGATGAGGAGAGAGATTACATGTACCGGGTCTATGCGAGGGACCCCCGTGCGCGGATCAATCTTGGCATACGGCGACGCCTGGCCCCGCTCATGGAGAACAACCGGAGGCGGATCGAGTTGATGAACATGCTGCTCTTCTCCCTTCCCGGGACGCCGGTCATCTATTATGGCGACGAAATAGGCATGGGCGACAACTACTATCTCGGAGACCGAAATGGGGTACGGACTCCCATGCAATGGAGCCCGGATCGAAACGCCGGGTTTTCGAAGGCCAATCCCCAGAAGCTCTACATGCCCGTCATCATCGATCCCGAGTATCACTGCGAATCGATCAATGTTGAAAATCAGGAGAGAAACCCTTCTTCCCTCCTCTGGTGGATGAAACGGGTCATTGCCATGCGAAGGAGGTTCAAGTCCTTTGGCAGGGGAACATTGGAGTTCCTCTATCCGGAGAATGCAAAGGTCCTGGCCTTTATCCGGAAATATGGGGAAGAATCGATTCTTGTGTTGGCCAACCTGTCGAGATACTTTCAGGCCATTGAACTGGACCTTTCAAAGTATGCGGGGTCGGTCCCAGAAGAGGTGGCAAGTCAGAACCGGTTCCCGGCGATCAAAGAATCGCTTTACGTGCTCACCCTGGGACCTCACAATACCCTCTGGCTCTTGCTGAAGAAAGAGGATGAAAGCCTACGAATCACCCCGGAAAAGGCCATGCCGGAACTTAGCGTGAAGACAAGCTGGGAGACGGTGATTGAGGGGGAGGGGCGGAGAAAGCTCGAGGAAGAGGTCCTTCCCCACTATTTGAAGGGTTGCCGGTGGTTCGGAGGGAAAACAAAGAGGATCCGGAAGGTCATGGTGGTGGAAGCCGTTCCCATCGGGAGCCGTTCGGATTTCTCTTATGCTCTTATCCTATCTGTCCGCTACACGGAGGGCGGTCAGGATTTCTACCTGCTCCCTCTCTCGTTTGCCTGGACAAGGAAGACGGGAAAGGCCCTGGATGAATTTATCGTGGAGGGGCTGAGCGTGAGGCTCGATTATGACTGGTTGACCATCAAGGCCAAAATGATCATGGAGGAATTCCCGCAAGGTATCCTTGCGCACCTTCATGTGGGCGAGGATGAAGGCATCCTTTACGACGGGGTATACGACGGCAAGTTTCGCGATGGCCTTCTATCGATCATCGAAAGAAGAAAAAAGATCAAAACCGGAAAGGGTGAACTTGCAGGCCTTCAGGGGAGGATGTTCAGGCCCCTGCAAAATAATCGAAAATTTCCATCGGCCTCCCAGGTGATCAAGGCGGAGCAGAGCAATACCTCTATCCTCTTTGGAGATCAATTTTATCTCAAACTCTTTCGAAATCTGAAAGAAGGGATCAATCCGGACGGGGAGATCACCCAGTTTCTGACCGAGAAGGCGGGGTTTCAACACATCCCGCCTTTTGCCGGCACGATTGAATATAGAAGAGAAGGCTTCGAGCCCATCACCATCGGACTGCTGCAGGGTTTTGTCCAGTGCCAGGGCGATTCCTGGACCTATACCCTGGATACCCTCGGGAGATATTTCGAAGAGGTTTTGTCCAGAGTCAAGGAGATGCGGAATGTCCCGAAAGGGCCGGTCTCTTTTTACGACGTGGACATCCCTTCCATCCCGTCTTTGCTCAGAGAATTGATCGAAGGACATTATCTCGAGATGGTCGCCCTCCTCGGAGGTCGGACCGGGGAAATGCACCTGGCCCTTTCCTCCTCCTGGGAGGAAGCGGATTTCTCTCCGGAGCCTTTTTCCATGCTCTACCAGCGGTCTGTCTTCCAGTCGATGCGGGCTCTTTTGAGGAGGGTCTGGCAGGCCCTCAGGAATAATATTCGAAACCTCCCTGAGCCGTTGCAGGAGGAGGCATCATCTCTGCTCGGGTCCGAGCAGAAGATATTGACCCGGTTCCAGGAGATCATGGGCAGAAAATTCTCTGCCGTGAAGATCAGGATTCACGGAGATTATCATTTAGGCCAGGCGCTCTTTACAGGGAAAGATTTCATCATCATCGATTTTGAGGGAGAACCCGCGAGGTCTTTGAGTGAGAGAAGGATCAAGAGATCCCCCCTGAGAGATATCTCGGGAATGATCAGGTCTTTTCATTATGCGGCCTATTTCGGTCTTCTGAAAGAAGCCTCCATCCGGTCAGTGGATATTCCCGTATTGGAACCGTGGGCGGATGTCTGGTATCGATACGTTTCCGGAGTCTTCCTCAAATCCTACCTGAACACGGCGGAGAAGGCGTCCTTTATCCCCGAGAACCGGGAGGAGTTGGAGATCATGCTCAGGGCCTTTCTGCTGGAAAAGGCCGTCTACGAACTGGGGTATGAACTCGACAACCGACCCGAATGGGTAATCATTCCGCTGAAGGGAATCAAAAATCTGATCGGAGGTGAATGATGGATAAAAACTCTTATAGAGAAGAGGCCATAAGGGCCGATGTCTCCCTGTTGACCGACCATGATATCTATCTTTTCAAAGAGGGAAGCCATTTTCACCTTTTTGAAAAGCTTGGATCCCACCCGCTCTCCATAAAGGGGATCGAGGGAACCTATTTCGCCGTCTGGGCCCCCAATGCGGAGAGGGTGTCGGTGATTGGGGATTTTAGCCATTGGGACAAGGAATCCCACCCCCTCGGCGTGAGGTGGGACGGTTCGGGCATCTGGGAAGGATTCCTCCCCGGGGTTTTGGCAGGGTCTTCCTATAAGTACCACCTGGTCTCCCGGTATCATTCTTACCGGGTCGATAAAGGGGATCCGTATGCCTTCCGGTGGGAAGTGTCCCCAAAGACGGGTTCGGTGGTTTGGGACCTTGATTATGAATGGCACGACGGGGAGTGGATGAGATACCGCAGCTACCATAATAGCCTCGAGGCTCCCCATGCCATCTATGAGGTCCATCTGGGATCATGGAGGCGCCTCCCCGAGGAAGGGAACCGTTTCATGACCTACCGGGAGATAGCGCCTCATTTGGCGAATTACGTCAAAGAGATGGGGTTTACCCATGTAGAATTCTTGCCCGTGATGGAGCATCCTTTTTATGGTTCCTGGGGGTATCAGATGGTGGGCTATTTCGCTCCAACCAGCCGTTATGGGAGCCCGCAGGACTTCATGTATCTGGTCGACCACCTTCACCAGAACGGCATCGGAGTGATTCTCGACTGGGTGCCTTCCCACTTCCCGGATGATGAACATGGACCGGTCTACTTCGATGGGACCCGTCTCTATGAACATGCCGATCCGAAGAAGGGATATCATCCCGACTGGAAAAGTTACATCTTCAATCACGGTCGGAACGAAGTCAAAGCTTTTCTCATCAGCAGCGCGCTCTTCTGGCTTAAAACATATCACATCGATGGCCTCCGTGTGGATGCCGTGGCGTCCATGCTCTATCTCGATTACGGAAGAAAAGAAGGGGAATGGATTCCGAATGAACACGGAGGAAGGGAAAATATCGAGGCGGTTCATTTTATTCAACGCCTCAACGAAGCCGTATACCAGGACCATCCCGACGTGCAGACCATTGCTGAGGAGTCAACCGCCTGGCCCATGGTTTCAAGGCCCAACTATGTGGGCGGCCTCGGGTTCGGCATGAAATGGAACATGGGCTGGATGCACGACACCCTGGACTACTTCTCCAAAGACCCCCTCTACCGGAAGTATCATCACAATCAGCTCACCTTCAGCATCTGGTATGCCTTCTTTGAAAATTTCATTCTCTCCCTTTCCCACGACGAGGTGGTTTATGGCAAGGGGTCGCTCATCCGGAAGATGCCCGGAGATGACTGGCAGAAGTTTGCGAACCTGAGGCTCCTGTTCGGGTATATGTACGGCCACCCCGGGAAGAAACTGATCTTTATGGGAGGAGAGTTCGGCCAGTGGGATGAGTGGTATCATGAGTCAAGTTTGGACTGGCATCTTCTTGAGTATCCCCTTCACCAGGGGATCCGAAATTGGGTCAGGGATTTGAATCATCTTTACAAATATGAGCCGGCGCTTCACGAACTTGATTTTGGACTGGAGGGTTTCGAATGGATCGATTGCCATGACTGGGAGGGGAGCATTATCAGTTTTCTCAGAAAGGGGAGGAAAACAGGCGATCTCTTTTTGGTCGTCTGTAACTTTACCCCTGTTCCCAGACAGAATTACCGGATAGGGATTCCCCAGGGCGGTTTCTGGAGGGAAGTCCTGAACAGCGATGCCCGGATCTACGGAGGGAGCGGTTATGGGAACTTGGGAGGCCTTGAGGCCTCTCCGGTCCCCTCTCATGGAAAGTTTCACTCCCTTTCCCTGACCCTGCCTCCTCTCGGGGTCGTGTTCTTTAAGAATGAAGGATAACAATGCAAAGGACGTCGATCAAAGGGCAAAGAGTTAAGCAAACATTTTGGAGGTCCATGCTTAATGGAACGATACATCTGTATTCATGGCCACTTTTATCAACCCCCGAGGGAGAACCCCTGGCTGGAAGGGGTGGAACTTCAGGACTCCGCCTACCCTTATCACGACTGGAATGAGAAGATCCATGCGGAATGTTATGCACGCAATACCGCGTCCCGCATCCTCGATCCGGAACAGAGGGTGGTCGACCTGATCAACAATTACTCCAGGATCAGTTTCAATTTCGGCCCCACCCTTCTCTCCTGGATGGAGAAACATAAGCCGGAAGTCTATCAGGCGATTCTTGAAGCAGACAGGTTGAGCGCGGAAAGGTTTTCCGGACACGGGTCCGCAATGGCCCAAGCCTATAACCACATGATCCTGCCATTAGCCAACCGGAGAGATAAGGTCACTCAGATCCGGTGGGGCATTAAGGATTTTCAAAAGCGATTTGGCAGAGACCCCGAGGGAATGTGGCTCCCGGAGACGGCCGTGGACACCGAGAGCCTTGAGATCATGGCCGAATCGGGAATAAAGTTTACTCTCCTTGCCCCCCGCCAGGCAAAAAGGGTGAGAAAAATCAAAAGGGGCACAAAATGGCATGATATGAGCGGAGGGAGGGTTGATCCGACCATGGCCTACCTCTGTGTTCTGCCCTCCGGAAGGACGATCACCCTCTTCTTTTACGATGGACCGATCTCTCAGGATATCGCCTTCGGAGGGCTTCTGAACAGCGGGGAGGCTTTTGCCCAGAGACTGGTTTCGGGATTCCGTGACCAGAGAAATTGGCCTCAGATCGTTCATATTGCCACGGATGGTGAATCGTACGGCCATCATCACCGCTATGGCGAGATGGCGCTGGCTTATTGTCTCCATCACATCGAATCTCAAAAACTGGCAAAGATCACTAACTACGGGGAGTATCTTGAAATGCATCCCCGAACCCAATGGGTTGAGATCTTCGATCATTCCTCCTGGAGCTGCATCCACGGAGTGGAGCGATGGAAGGAGAATTGCGGCTGCAACTCCGGGATGCACCCGGGATGGACGCAGGCCTGGCGAAAGCCTTTGAGAGAGGCGATGGACTGGCTCCGGGATCGGCTCGTCCCCTTTTTTGAAGAGTGGGCCGGGAAATATGTAAAAGATCCCTGGGGAGCAAGAGATGATTATATCGAGGTCGTCCTCGATCGATCCGCTGAAAATGTCGAGAGCTTTTTTGAAAGACATGCGTTGAAGGAACTGACCAGGGAAGAAAAGAGAGAGGTTTTGAAACTTCTCGAGATCCAGAGGAATGCGATGCTCATGTATACGAGCTGCGGGTGGTTTTTCGATGAGATCTCCGGGATGGAGACGACCCAGGTGATGCGGTATGCCGCCAGGGCGATTCAACTCGGGGAGGAGGCGCTGGGGGCCTCTCTGGAAAAAGGTTACCTCGAGATCCTCGAAACGGCGCCGGGCAATATCCCGGAATTTGAACATGGGGGAAAGGTCTATGAAAGGTTTGTGAAACCGGCCCTGATCGATTTCCTCAGGGTAGGGGGCCATTATGCGATCTATTCACTATTTGAAGAGTATTCCAAAAGGTCTCGCATCTACTGTTATTGGGCCGAAACTGAGATCTACGACCGGATGGAGGCGGGAAAATTGAGGCTGGCCATTGGAAAGACCCGCATCTCCTCGGAGATCACATGGGATGAGGATGCGATCAGTTTCGCCGTCCTACATCTCGGGGACCATAATCTGAATGGAGGGGTCCGGAAATTTATAGGGGACGAAGCCTTCTCCACGATGCACCGGGAGATCAAGGAGGCGTTCGATCGCGGGGCGATCCCCGAGGTGATCCGGCTGATGGATAAACACTTCGGCACGAACAACTATTCCTTATGGCATCTCTTCAAAGATGAGCAGAGAAAGGTTTTGGAGCAGGTTCTTCACTCCACACTGGAGGGAATTGAAATTTCATTCCGGAAAATATACGAAGAGAATTATCCCATCATGAGGTTTCTCCAGAGCCTTCAGATGCCCCTTCCCAGGCCCCTCCTCCTGGCGGCGGAGTATGTCATCAATCTGGACCTGAGAAGAATTTTTGAGGGAGAAGAGTTCAATGGAGAGAAGCTTGAACATTTAATCCAGGAGGCCAAAAGATGGTCTCTCGAGATCGATAAGGAGATTACCGGATTTGTCGTCAATTTGTGGATCAACGGTCGGATGGAAAAGCTCCACCAAACCCCCGAAGAGCTTCCACTCTTTGAACAGATTGAAAAGGCTCTCGGACTCTTATCGCCGTTGGCGATCGATCCGGACCTCTGGAAAGCACAGAATAGATACTTTGCCATCGGCAAAGAACAGTATCCTTCAATGAAAGAGAGAATGGAAAAAGGGGACAATTTTGGTAAAAGTTGGGTGGAGGATTTTCGTCAATTGGGCGCCTATCTTCATGTCAGAGTTGAGTGACCCCCAAGGTCCGTTCAAGAGTGGAATCCCGGAGGAGTGATTTCTGCCGTTTTTGAAGGTTTGACCAGTTCCCCGTAAAAGGCAAGCGTTTTTAGCGCAACGCTCTCCCAGCTGAAGAGTTTTTTGACCCTTTCCCTCGCGCGCAGACCCATCCCTTCCCTTTCTTCCGGTGACAGGAGGAGACGGTTTACGGCGGCGGCGAGATCCTTTGAAAACTGTTCCGGATCCCGGGGCTCCTGGTTGTGGGCGTCCTTTGGCTCCAAGGGAACCAACCATCCGGTTTTTCCCGGGACCACCACCTCGGGGATGCCGCCGACGCTCGATGCGACAACAGGTGTGCCGCAAGCCATGGCCTCCAGATTGACGATCCCGAAAGGTTCGTAGATGGAGGGGCAGACAAAAACGGAGGCGTGGCTCAAGAAACGGATAAGATGGGCTTGGGAAACCCATCCATCGATCCAGATGACAGGACGGGAGGTTTCCGTTTGCGCCCTTTTCACCCCTTCCGCGACTTCCCTGCCCATCGTTTCCGTATCCGGAGCCCCGGCGCAGAGGACCACCTGGATGCCGGGTAAAAGATATTGAATCGCATGAATGAGATGAAGGATCCCTTTTTGCCGGGTGATCCGGCCGACAAAGAGCACGAAAGGCCGGTTCGGGTTGATCCGGTATGAGGCGAGAAGCTCCGGATCGAAGGTCGGCCTGTATTGATCGGTATCAATGCCGTTTGGGATGAGCCGGATCTTCCTAAAAGGAACGCCGTAGAGGTCGCGAACATCTCTTTTCATAGACCGGGAAACCGCAATAACCCCGTCGGCATTTTCATAAGCTGTTTTTTCCAGCCAGGCGCTTGCCCTGTAGCCAGGGCCGAGCTGCTCTTCTTTCCATGGGCGTTGGGGTTCTAACGAATGGGTCGTCAGAACCATGGGAACACCGAACATCTGCTTGATGAGGCAGCCTGCAAGATAGGTATACCATGTGTGGCAGTGGATGATGTCCGGCCCCTTTACCCCGTTAGAAATAATGCCCCGCTGCCCTGCAGTCCCGCTTGTGGCGGGGTTAGGTTTTAGAATAATTTCGGCGGGGTTTAATGCCCCGTTGGAATTTCTAACGGGGTTTGCCAGCCCGATCATCATGATGTTACGATAAAGGGTGTCCAGCAATTTATGGTGGCGGGAGTCCTGGAATGCAAACTCGATCGGTTCACAAACCCCGTCCACCCTGATGTTGTCCTGATCTTTTTGCTGGGTGCCGAAACAGAGGATGTGGAGGCGATGCCGACGGTCCTCCAGCACGGCGAGCGCCCGCGATAGGTGGTCCGCATGAACCCCGGCCCCTCCGTAGATATGGGGCGGATATTCATTCGTCAAAAAGAGGATGTTCATCACCTTTCCCCTGGATGCCGTGCGCAGGGCAGGGTTTGTTGAACTTCCGGGAAGAGATCAATCCTATTTACCCCGTTAGAAAGCTCGGTGTGAGTCTTCCCGTTGGAAAGTCCAAGACTCCCTAACGGGGTATACCATTTTGCCCGGGAGATGTCCATTTTTTTAAAAATATGGTAGGATACGATAATAGGATATGATAAAATGAAAGTAAATGAGAAAGGAGGAAGACCCGTGAGACCTTTTCGATGGCTGGCGGTTCTTTTTTTATGTTTCGCTGTGTTCGGTTGCGGCAAAGCCGGGACACATTCTCTTTTTCTTCGGTATCAATCCGCCAAGGAGTTTCCTTCACTCCTGCAGAAGGTCGGCCCCACGCTTGGCATTGCGCCCGTTCAAGACGAACGCCGGGATACCTTATACATCGGCCGACATACTCCCCTTCGGGGAGTCTCCAGTTATTTTAAGAGCGACCCTTCTCCACTGGAAAATGCAATCATCGAATCCTTATCGCAGGTTCTTTCGCGCAATGGCATCAAAACGGTTTCCATTTCGGAATGGGATGGGAAACCGGAATCTCTGAAGAAGATCGAAACCGATTCCGTATTAATGATCGAGATCCGGCGATTCTGGACCGAGGGGAAAGCCTTCCCCTTCCGAACGCAGGCGACCACATCGATTCACTTTCTCATTCACCTGGGGGTTAAAAAAGAGGGAAAGGTTTTTACAAGAAATGTCGAGGTGGAGAAAGAGACAACCCTCCCCAGATTGACACCCGAAAGGATGGAGGAAACTGTGAATCAGATTTTGACCGATATCTTCGATTCCTTTCTTGGCAATCCTTATTAATACAAACGCATTAAATGAGATGCTGAAACGAGTTTCAGGCAAGAAACAGGCTGTCATTCCGAACTCATTTCGGAATCTCGAATTTGGGAATGACAATAAATTAAAAGCGTTTGTATTAGTGTCTCTAACACTTCTTCAGAGCCTCTGCCTGGGAAAACAAGAGAGGAAATGCTAGCTCCATTTCTTTAGATGCTTTACAAGGATGATGAGCATGATGGGAATCAGTGTTCCTACCACGGCCACCGCCCCGCCCACAATATAGATCTTCGGACCAATGTCTTCCACGGTTCTGACGACCTGCATGACAGCGATAGAGACCATAGCTGCCAGGATGCACATGAGGATAATGATGCTGACGATGTTGGCGGCACTTAATTTGATATTCATCGTTCTCCCTCCTCTTTTTCGGATGACAGATATCGGTTTTTTCATTTACCGTATTTCATCCGTTTACCATAAAGCCAAAACTTCTGTCACCCTTGCTTCTTCACGGCCACAGGCTCCGCACCTGGAAGGCCCGCTTCCTCTTCCACCTTTTCCCCTTTCTTTAAGGCCATGGAGACCGTTGTTCCGATGAAGCTGAAGAAGAGGATCGCGGCAGGAACCAGTTGCAGAAGAACGATCACCGCGCCGATGATAACAAAAACCCACAGAGCAGCCCCGGCTTCTTTCAACTCAATGGATCGAGCAAACGCCGGAGTGGCAAGTAATGTCATCATTACACCCGTCATCACCGCTTTCAGCCTCTCTCTCTTTTTCATGATTTTTTCCTCCTTTTTCGATTTTATTGCTTTCACCCTTCATACTGCATTCTGAATGCCAACGTTAACACCAAGAACAATAAACTCGTTAATATATTGATTTTATTTTGATTTTATGAAAAAAATTATATTTTAAAAAGTTAACTCCACTGCAATATGCATTTATTAATTATACGGAAAGAAAGATGGCTAATGGCATTAAACTTATAATGCCACGAAATATATGGATATTATTTGAATAATATAAATATACTATCTGTTTTTTTATATCACTCGATTACCCCGTAAAAAAGAGAGGGCAGCCCGGCTTCGAGTCACAACACCTGGAATTTCTGACAGGGTAAAACGGTGTGGCGATTTATCTTTCTAAAGGAGTTGACGATTTGAAAGGATTGAATTTATAATTAGAAAAAATTTTGGGGGATTTTTATGTGGGATTATACGGAGAAAGTAAAAGATCACTTCCTGAACCCAAGAAATGTAGGAGAGATTGAAAATCCGGATGGAGCAGGCGAAGTGGGGTCGCTGGCATGCGGGGATGCTTTGAGGCTTACTTTTCAATTGGATGAGAATAAACGAATTAAAGATGTAAAATTCAAAACCTTCGGCTGCGCCAGCGCCATTGCCTCCTCTTCCGCCCTGACGGAAATCATTAAGGGGATGACGCTCGAAGAAGCGGAGAAGGTGACCAACCAAGACATCGCCAACTATCTGGGAGGGCTTCCCGAGGAGAAAATGCACTGCTCGGTGATGGGGAAGGAGGCTCTTCAGGCGGCCATTGCCAATTTCCGGGGACAGAAGATTGCCAAGGAGGAATATGAGGTCGTCTGTAAATGCTTCGGAGTGACCGATAAAGAGATTGAAAGGGCGATTCGGGAGAATAATCTCAGAACGGTGGAACAGGTCACTTACTACACAAAGGCCGGAGGGGGATGCGCCCAGTGTCATCCCAAGATCGGTGCCCTCATCGAGAGGGTGAGAAGGGAGATGGCGACCGAAGGCCCTCCGCCTCAGCCGGAGAAGAGAAAGTTAACCAATATCCAGAAGATCAAATTGATCGAGGAGACGCTGGGAAGAGAGATTGTCCCTGCGTTGAAGGCGGACGGAGGGGATCTGGAGTTAATCGATATCGACGGGAACAAGGTCTATGTGGCACTGAGGGGGAAATGTTCTTTCTGCCCGAGCTCAGAATTTACATTGAAACAGTATGTCGAATCGAAATTGAAAGAGTTCGTGAGTAACGATATCGTGGTGGAGGAGGTCAGGCCGTGAAGACTGTTTATGTGGACAATAATGCAACAACCAAAGTGGCTCCCGAGGTGGTGGAGGCGATGCTTCCGTACTTTTCAGATTTTTATGGCAATCCCTCCAGCATGCATTTCTTCGGCGGGCAGGTCCAGAAAAGTGTGAATGAGGCCAGGGAACAGGTGGCTGATTTTTTGGGAGCGGATCCGTCCGAGATTGTCTTCACGAGTTGCGGGACAGAAAGCGATAACGCGGCCATCTTCGGAACCCTTGACTCCAACCCCGAAAAACGCCACTTCATCACCTCCCGGGTGGAGCATCCTGCCGTGATGAATATCCCCACCGTGTTAAGCCGAAAAGGATACCGGACGACCGAGATCTCCGTGGATCGCGAGGGCCGGTTGGACCTGGATGAGTTGAAAGAATCGATCACGGATCAGACGGTTCTCGTCTCGATCATGTATGCCAATAATGAAACCGGCGTGCTTTTTCCCATCGAGGGGATTGGAGAGATCGTAAAGTCAAGGGGAATTCCCTTTCATACCGATGCGGTCCAGGCAGCCGGGAAGCTCTCCCTCAATATGAAAAAATCGACGGTGGACCTGCTCTCCATCTCCGGCCATAAGCTCCATGCCCCGAAAGGGGTAGGAGTTCTTTATATCCGGAAAGGGACGAAATTTTCCCCGTTCATGATCGGCGGCCACCAGGAGAAGGGACGGAGGGGGGGGACGGAGAATGTCCCTTATATCATCGGTCTTGGAAAGGCCTGCGAATTGGCTAAAAAGCATCTTGAAGATGAGAATACGAGGGTCAGGGCATTGAGGGATTATCTCGAATCAAAAATCCTGGAGAAAATTCCCAATACGTTAATCAATGGCGACCGGAACCATCGCCTTCCCAATACCCTGAGCGTCAGCTTCGAGTATGTGGAGGGGGAGTCGATCCTTCTGCTGCTTTCCGACATGGGGATCTGCGCTTCTTCAGGCTCCGCCTGTACGTCGGGGTCCCTTGAGCCATCTCATGTTCTGAGGGCAATGGGCGTCCCTTTTACAGCGGCCCATGGGTCTATCCGGTTCAGTCTCTCCGTCTATAACACGAAAGAAGAGATGGACCATATCATTGAACATCTGCCCCCGGTCATTCAGAGATTAAGGGATATCTCCCCTTTCTGGAAGGATTACCTGAAGAGCCAGAAGAAAGGGTAGCTTCCGGCCTTAGATCTCTTCCGGGAAACACAAATTCTCGCGATTTGCTGCTGATCGACCGCAGTCTTTGCAAACATACTTTGCATCGCGGATGAGTTTTTTATACTCCTTCATCTGGTCCCTGAGTATCCCGATGTTTTGAAAGTAGCAGAGATGGTGTTCGTGCCCTGCATGAGGCATCGACAGCGCAGCCTCGGACAATGAGATATTTTTTGATTCAGCCAATTCTTTCACCTCCCTTGATCCTCGCGTGGTTCCATACGGCTTCCAAACAATTAATAAAATATTTCTTTCATGATATCAATGAGCGGTATTCTCGGATTGACACTCAAATCGATTTTGCATATATTCAGGTCACGCTGAAAAAATTTCTTATGAACCCAAAACTTAGTTACAATCATCACGAAAGATGTTATCCCTGTGGAGCTTGTCTCCAAGAATACGGGGAACGGATGAAAGAGTGGATTATGAATCGAGTCCGGAGTGACGAAACGGGGGGGTACGAATGGAAATTCGGGGGCTTTTGGCGCTGGTGACAGGTGGGTCTGGTTTCATTGGAGGGCGTATGGCAGAGCGGCTGGCCATTGAAGAGGGGGTGCGCGTCCGCGCCATGGTTCGAAATATGAGAAAGGCGGAGCGACTGCGAAAACTTCCATTAGAGATCGTGCAGGCAGATCTGCTCGATCCTGGTTCGTTACGTGAAGCCGTCCGCGGATGCGATCTCGTTTTTCATTGCGCGGCCATGGTCCGAGAGACTGGAGACCGAGAAGTTTTTTATCGAACCAATGTCGAGGGCACGGAGAATATTCTGAAGGTTTCGAATGAAGCAGGTGTTAAGAAATTTATCCACTTCAGCAGCGTGGCGGTGTATGGAATGAACCCGCCGGGCCAGGTCGACGAAACAACGGCCTACCAACCCTGCGGGAATCTCTATTGCGACACAAAGATCGCCGGAGAGAAGGCTGTTTGGGCCGCCCACCAACAGACCGGGATTCCGGTTGTCGTGATTCAACCTGCCAACGTGTATGGACCGAATTCCAATCCATGGACCCTTCGTCCCGTTAAACTGATCCAGTCAGGCCAGATGATCCTCATCAATGGAGGGAGGGGCCTCTGCAATTATGTCTATATCGATAACCTTATCGATGCCACTCTGACGGCAACGAAAAACGATACTTCCGTGGGGCAGGCCTATTTGATCAGCGATGGGAATCCTGTGATGTGGAGGGAATTCTTCGGATACTATGCCCGAATGGCAGGAAAGCCAAACCTCCGGTCCGTGCCCGAGGGGATTGCGAAAGTTATTGCATTGGGCATGGAGATGGGTTCGAAATTCACCGGGAATCCCTCGAAAATATCACGTGAAGCCGTTAGATATCTGACCCGCCAAGCGCGCTTCAGCATCGAAAAAGCGAGGCATGAATTGGGCTATCAACCGCGTTATTCTCTGGAAGAGGGGATGAAACTGACCGAGCAATGGTTGAGAGAAGCGGGGTACCTTCCTAACCCAGCATAGCCAGGACCAAACGCACAATTTTATTCCTAAGGCACTAATGGATGTCCGCATGGTAACTCTGGAGGGAGCGGACACTGCCTTTTCCCTGCCGGAAGGCGGCAATGCCTTTGGCAGCCGCCAGCGCTGCGGCGAGGGTCGTGATATAGGGGATCTTATATCGAATGGCTGTTTTTCGAATATAGGAATCGTCCTCCTTGCTCAGTTTGCCGCTGGGCGTATTGATGACCAGATGAATCTCCCTGTTTTTAATCCCGTCCGCGATATTGGGGCGTCCCTCACTCATTTTGAAAACCTGTTCGGCCTCAATTCCGTATTCTTTCAGAAATCGCTGGGTTCCGTTGGTCGCCTTAATTTTAAACCCCAACCGATGAAATTTCCTGGCGACTTCAAGAACGGCGGGCCGATCATTCTTTGAAACCGTAATTAAAACCGTTCCCTCCGAAGGAAGGAGTTGCTGAGCCGCCTCCTCCGCTTTAAAAAAGGCGAGGCCGAAGGAGTCGGCCATTCCCAAAACTTCTCCGGTGGAGCGCATCTCCGGGCCAAGAAGCGGATCCACCTCCGGGAACATGTTGAAGGGGAAGACCGACTCTTTAACGCCAAAGTGCCGGAAAAATTTTGGCTTGAGATTGAGGGAACTCAATTTTTTGCCGAGCATAATCCGGGTGGCCAACCGGGCCATGGGAATATTGCAAACTTTTGAGACGATGGGTACGGTGCGGGAGGCGCGGGGGTTTGCCTCTAAGACATAAACATGGTCATCGGCGATGGCATACTGAATGTTCATCAAGCCGACCACGTTGAGCATGGTGGCGATCTTGCGGGTATATTCATAGATGGTGTCCAGATGGATCGCCGGAATGCTGATCGGCGGAATGACACAGGCGGAGTCGCCGGAATGGATGCCGGCCAGTTCAATATGCTCCATCACGGCCGGGACAAAGGCATCTTTCCCGTCGGAAACGGCGTCGGCTTCGGCCTCGGTTGCATTTTCAAGGAATTTATCGATCAGGATTGGCCGCTCCGGGGTCACTCCCACGGCCGCTCCCACATACTGTTCGAGCATTTCCTCGTCATGGATTACCTCCATGCCGCGTCCTCCGAGAACATAGGAAGGCCTGACCATGAGGGGATACCCGATTCTCTCGGCCACCCGGAGGGCTTCTTCGATGTTGCTTGCCATGCCCGATTCAGGCATGGGAATGTCCAGTTTCGACATCATCTGCCGAAAGCGGTCCCGGTCCTCTGCCAGGTCGATGGCCTCGGGGGATGTGCCTAAGATCTTGACTCCGGCCTGGGCCAGTTCACCGGCGATGTTCAGCGGAGTCTGACCTCCAAATTGAACGATCACTCCCTCGGGTTTTTCTTTTTCATAGATGCTCAGGACATCTTCAACGGTCAGAGGTTCAAAATAAAGTTTATTGGAGGTATCATAATCGGTGGAAACCGTTTCGGGATTGCAGTTCACCATGATCGATTCATAGCCTTCGTCGCGTATTGCAAAAGCGGCATGGACACAGCAATAATCGAACTCGATCCCCTGACCGATTCGGTTTGGGCCTCCCCCGAGAACCATGATCTTCGGTTTCTGGCTGACCGTCACCTGGTCGGGTGCGTTATAGGTGGAGAAATAGTAGGCCGCATCGGCTACCCCGCTTACCCGCACCGGCTCCCAGCCCTGGACCACACCCAGGGAAGTCCGCCTGTCCCGGATCTCCTTCTCGGGGAGGCCTAAGAGCCGGGAGAGATAACGGTCGGCAAACCCGTCTTTCTTGGCCTTGGCCAAAAGATCGTCCGGCAGGGTTTTGCCTTTATACCGGAGGATCTCCTCTTCCAATTGCACCAGCTCTTTCATTTGCTCGATGAACCAGGGTTTGATGAAGGTTTTGCGGTATAGGTCTTCCACGGTCGCGCCTTTTCGGAGGGCCTCGTACATGATGAACTGGCGTTCACTCGTGGGTTCGGTGAGGAGATCCATCAGTTCATTGAGAGATCTTTGGTGAAAATCCTTGGCAAAACCGAGCCCGGTACGGCCGATTTCCAAAGAGCGGATCGCTTTCTGCAAGGCTTCCTTGTATGTCTTGCCGATGCTCATCACTTCGCCGACGGCGCGCATCTGGGTACCCAGCCGGTCCTGGGAATTCTTAAACTTTTCGAAGGCCCACCGGGCAAATTTAACCACGACATAATCTCCCGAGGGGATATATCGGTCGAGCATTCCTTCCTTCCAGTAAGGGATCTCGTCCAGGGTCATGCCGGCGGCTAATTTTGCCGAGATCAAAGCGATGGGGAACCCTGTTGCCTTGGAAGCGAGGGCGGAGGACCTTGAAGTCCTGGGATTGATTTCGATGACGACAACCCGGCCGGTGGCAGGGTCATGAGCAAACTGGATATTGGTGCCTCCGATCACCTGGATGGCCTCGACGATATCATAGGAATACTTCTGGAGGCGCTTCTGCAATTCGGGAGTAATCGTGAGCATGGGGGCTGTGCAAAAAGAGTCTCCGGTATGGACGCCCATGGCATCCACATTCTCAATAAAACAGACGGTGATCATCTGGTTTTTGGAGTCACGGACGACTTCGAGCTCCAACTCTTCCCATCCGAGGACCGATTCCTCCACCAGGATCTGACCGACGAGGCTTGCCGATATCCCGCGGCTGGCCACCGTGCGCAGTTCCTCCACATTATAGACCAATCCCCCCCCTGTTCCACCCAGGGTGTAGGCGGGGCGGATCACGACAGGGTACCCGAGCTCTGCGGCGATCTCCTCGGCTTCTTCGATGCTGAAAGCGGGTTTGCTTCTCGGCATTTCAATGCCAAGCCGCTCCATCGTCTCCTTGAAAGCGATCCGGTCCTCCCCCCGCTCGATGGCATCGATGCCCACGCCGATGATCCTCACGCCATATTGCTCGAGAATGCCTGCCCGCGACAATTCCGAGGAGAGATTTAACCCTGTCTGGCCCCCCAGGTTGGGCAGCAGGGCGTCGGGCCGTTCCTTTTCGATGATGTCCTTCATCCTCTGGAGGTTGAGCGGTTCGATATAAGTTGAATCCGCCATTCCCGGGTCGGTCATAATCGTCGCCGGATTGGAATTGGCGAGCACAATCTCATATCCCAGTTCCCGGAGAGCCTTGCAGGCCTGTGTTCCCGAGTAATCAAATTCGCATGCCTGGCCAATGATAATCGGTCCTGAACCGATGATCATCACTTTCTTGATGTCGTCTCGTCTCGGCATCTCAATCTCTCCTTTGGGTCATTGTTATTGGGAAGCATAAGGTCTGAATAAACCCATGGAAGTATAGTTTGGCTGTAACGGCCTGTCAAGGCAAAAAGAATTTCATTGCGAGCCCGGCCGTTAATACGGCAAGGCTTATTCCGACCACCATCCAGTCAACCCATCTGAAACGCGGTTCAAAACGGAAACGCCGGCCCGATATTCCGAAACCACGGGCTTCCATCGCCTCTGCAAGTTCATCCGCAAATTTGAAAGCCTGAACGAGGAGGGGACCCACCAGCGCGGGCAAGTGGAAGAGTGTCCGTGGGCCACCCTCGATGGGGATTCCCCGAGCCCGCTGGGCGTCGCGGATATTCCTGGCGCGGCGAATCAGCACGGGGACAAATTGCATGGAAGCGCTGAGCACAAAGGTGAAGGGGTAGGGGAGTCCCGTCTTGAGCAGGGCATTGGATAGCCTTTCGGGAGAAGTGGTCTGGAAGAAGAGGAAGAAGACTGTCCCGATGGCGAGAAGCCGAAGGCCGGCCACGACGCCAGTCAACAGGTCGAAGGCAAGGGAGACGATGACGAAAAAAGTGAGGACGGCAAAGCCAAGGTTCGTTAAGAAATGGATCCAGGAACGGCCGAGATGAAGAAGGAGGACCATGACCGCCAGGGCTCCCAGGGAGGCGGCCAAGGGGACCCAGTGAGTAAACATCACCAGAAAAAGAGTCCCGACGAAGGCTCCAATCAGTTTTGAACGGGGGTCGAAAGCGGATGATTTCAAAGGGTTTCCTTCCCGTGCTGTTTGATGGCTTGAATCAGTTGAAATCGCTGGGTGGGCCGGAGGCCTGCTTTTGCCATGACCGAAGCATCGGTCATCACATCTTCAGGAGAACCATCTGCGATGATCTTACCTTCGGATAGGACCAGCCAGCGGGTTGCATGCTCAGCGGCAAATTCGAGGTCATGGGTTGCCAGGACAATGGTGCTTCCTTCCTCCCTGAGGAGAGTGATGAAGCCCGTTAATTCCCTGCGGAAGGATTCATCCTGTCCGGCGGTGGGTTCATCGAGGACGATCAAGCCGGGCTTGACCGCCAGGGCCGCGGCAAAAGAGACCCGTTTCTTCTGCCCTTCGCTCAGAGAAAATGGGGAACGGTCAAGAAGAGGGAGAAGGCCAAACCTGTCAAACAGTTGATTGCACCAGGACGGATCATAGGAACGGAAAGTTTTCGGAGCTGTTAATACTTCCTCCCGGACGGTCGGCCGGAAGAGCTGGTCATTGGGGTTCTGCCACACCAGGCCGACGTGGCGGGAAATTTTTGAGACAGGGTTCTTCCGGGTATCCATGCCGAGGACCGTCAAGAGGCCCTGCTGAGGTTTGAGCAATCCGTTGAGATGTTTAATCAAGGTGGTTTTTCCCGCCCCGTTTTTACCTAACAGTGCAGCGCACTCCCCCTTCCGAAGTTTGAGGTGAACCCCGCGGAGGACATCCCGGCCCTCATAGTTAAACCAGATATTTTCCGCTTCAACGATTGTAGACGGGGTTTCCGCAGGGGCGTGGGAGGGATGAAGCATCTGCCTGGAGAAACGGGAAAAAAATGGTTCGAGGAGGTTTTGGGTTTTGAGCGTTTCGATCGCCTCGTCGGCATTGAACGGCGTTTCATTCAGCCCGAAGGCCCTGAAGAACCGGAGCAGGGGCGGGAGATTGAGACCGTAACTCGAAATGTTACCCGAGAGAACCCGGCGGGGAGGACCCTCGGCAACAGCTTTTCCCCGATGAAAGACGATGATGCGATCCACATCACCGATGATTTCATGGAGCCTGTGCTCAACGATGACGAGTGCAATACCCTTGGCCTTCATTGTCCGGAGGATCCCGCGCAGTTCGTCTGCTCCTTCGGGGTCGAGGTGAGTGAAGGGTTCATCGAGAAGAAGGAGGCGGGGCCGGAGGGTTAAGATGGAGGCCAGGGCGACTCGCTGCTTTTCGCCCCCGGAGAGCGTATAGGGAAGGCGGTCCATGAGCGAATCGAGTTTTGTCAACCGGCTTGCCCAGGCCATTCTGGATTCAATTTCGGACGGAGGCATCCCGAGGCTCTCCAGGCCATAAGTCAATTCCGCTTCAACAGTCTGGTTGAAGAGCTGGGCATCGGGATTTTGAAAGACCAGTCCAGCATGGCGAAACAGCTCGTGGACCGGATACCGGCGAGTATCGCGCCCGGCCACGAGGACCCTGCCGGTAAACTTCCCGTGATGAAAATGGGGAACCAGCCCGATGGAGGCGCGGCAAAAGGTTGACTTGCCACTTCCGCTTGTACCCGCAACGAGGACGCTCTCTCCCGGATCAACGGAAAGGTCCAACCCATCGAGAGCGCGGGCGGCCGCCCCCGGGTATGAATACGAGACCTCTTCAAAGCGAAGGATCATCCGGTGGTCGTCCTCTCTCAGGTCCCAGTCTGGCGAATCCCGCCCGTTCAAGAAGTTTCAGGCCGAAGATGCCGATCATCGCTCCCACGATTGTGCTTCCGGAAAAGGCTATGATCAGGGCTCCCAGGGCCATGGTCTTTCCCATCAGGACCGGGGCAACGATCAGCGCGCTGGCAACGGCTCCGAAAAGTCCTGTGCCGATCACTTCTCCCAGGGCCCCGGCATAGATGTTTCGGGTGTAGCGATAGGCCATGCCTGCGAGGAAGGCGCCGATCATTCCCCCGGGAAAGGCAAGCAATGTGCCCGTCCCCAGGGCGTTGCGGAGGATGCCGATAATGAGGGCGATCCCGGTTGCCCACCAGGGGCCGAGCAGGATGGCGCCCAGCACATTGATAAAATGCTGGGCCGGGTTGATCTTGGCCATGCCGATGGGAATGCTCGTAAAAGGCGAAATGGCGACACCAATGGCAACGAGAATCACTGCCCTGGCAATCGTTCGCGTGTCCATGTTTTTCCTTCTTCTCCTTAGGATTGAATTAGAAAATAACTCCAACAACTCCCTCTCCCCAGGCGGGAGAGGGCGGGGGTGAGGGGGAAAGCAGCATGTCCACCCCCACGCGCAGCGCAGGCGCTTGCGCCGCGTGCCCTCACCTCGGTTTCGAGTCGTACCGACCTCCCCCATCGAAGGGGGAGGGAATTATTGGAGAAATTTCAAATGTCTTTGTTTAGGATTTTATTTTCATTCCTTTTCGCATTTGATCGGGCGTCAATGAGAAGAGGGCGTCAAGAAAAGCGGATTTGAATGTCCCCGGCCCATTCGATTTGAGAGCGGCCTGTTCTCCGGCCAGGCCGAAGAAGGCCGTTGCGCTCACCGCGGCCGTCAGGGAATCGTTCTCCACCGCATGAAAGGCCCCGATAACTCCAGTGAGCATGCAACCCATGCCCGTGACTAGCCCCATCATCGGATGGCCGTTTTCCACGATCGCTTTCTTTTCGGAAGAGACGATCAGGTCCTCAGGACCGCTTGCAACAACGACTGCTCCCGTCTTTTCGGAAAGAGATCGGGCGGCCCAATCCATAACCGGCGGTCCTTCGATCGAATCAACCCCGGCTGATTGGCCCCCCTTTCCTGCAAGGATGCCGATTTCAGAAGGATTTCCCCGGATGACCCTCACCCGGAGTTCGGATAGAATCCTCCCCGAGGAGTCGATCCGGAACTCCGAGGCGCCGACCCCAACCGGATCGAAGAGGACCGGAATACCTTTCTGATTGGCCTGGCGACCCGATAGAAGCATGGCCTCCATGCGAGCCGGAGAGGGGGTTCCTAAGTTCAGCACCAATGCGCCTGCCTTTGAGGTAATCTCCTTAACTTCCTCAGGAGAAATAGCCATGATCGGCCGGGCGCCGACGGCATGGAGTGCGCTTGCGACTTCGTTGCCGGTCACCCAGTTGGTGATGGCGTGGACAACCGGTTTACGATCCCGGACCTTTAAAAGAACCTCGATGAGGTTTTCCGATTGAAAGATCATGGATGTCTCTTACCGCGAAATAAAAAAACCGACCCCGGGGGGTCGGCATGCCCTGTTGGTTCATCTGTCGATCCCTCCGCTGGTATGATCCAGGTCAGGTTCAGCGGGTCGGCGACTGTCCGGTCGCCCTCTCAGCCAGGCTCATCCCGACTCCCCGCGACAATTCAAAATCGTCTTAAAAGATATTTTAGGACAGGCGGAGAGGGAAGTCAAGTTGCATGGTGACTCGAACTGTGATATGAATTATTTATCGAAATATGGACGTCTCCCTTATGAAGAAACTGATCAACTCCTTGACAGATAAGGGTTTAAGAAAAGCAGATTGGGGATTTCCCAGATGAACGGAGAACGGACATTCGACCTTCTTATCATCGGTGGTGGCGTGATGGGGTCGAGCATTGCCTACCATCTTGCCAACGACGGGTATCATGGCCGAATCGCTGTCTTTGAGAAAGACTCCACGTACGAAAAAGCTTCCACGATTCTCAGCGTAGGGGGGATACGAAGGCAGTTCAGCACAGAGGTCAATGTCCGGCTTTCCAGGTATAGTCTCGCCTTCTATGAGGAATTCGGCGAGAGGATGGAGACAGAGGGGGGGCGGCCGGAGATTGACTTTAAACCCAGGGGATATCTCTTCCTCGGAAGCGAGAAGAACTGGCCTATTCTTGTGAGGCATCAGGCCTTTCAGAAATCGCTCGGTGTGGAGACCCGGCTCCTCGATGTCGATGAAACCCTTGAACTCATTCCCGACCTCAATGCCGAAGACCTGGTGGGCTCTTCTTTTTCTGCCGGCGACGGGTATATGGATCCCCACGGCGTCCTCCATGGGTTTGTGAGAAAGGCAAAGCATCTTGGGGTGGAGTACGTCTATCAGGAGGTGACGGGGATTCTGCGGAAAAGGGATCGTTTTGAAGGAGTGATGGCAAAAGATGGAACAACCTATTTTGCTCCCTCTATTGTCAATGCGGCCGGTCCCCATGCCGGTGACGTGGGAAGGATGG
Source organism: Deltaproteobacteria bacterium (assembly GCA_020059605.1). Lineage (GTDB taxonomy): Bacteria > Desulfobacterota > BSN033 > BSN033 > UBA1163 > RBG-16-49-23. Next base: position 16,386 of record JAGVBT010000132.1, on the reverse strand, counting down.
CAGGAATAGAGATTCCCGTCGTTCCTGTTCGGAGGATGGTCTATCTGTTAAAGCCGCCGCGCCCCTTCGAATACGGGCTTCCTCTCACGATCGACACCTCCGGAGTCTATTTTCTCCATGAAGCCGGGCAGCAGATTCTCAGCGGGAAATCCCGGAAGGAAGAACCTCCCGGATTCAACTTCACATGGGACCGAAATTACTTTAACGAAGCAATCTGGCCCTCTCTCGCCCACCGCATCCCTCTCTTTGACCAGTTGAAAATCGTCAGCGGTTGGGCAGGGCTTTATGAAATCAACCAGTGGGATTACAACGGGATCGTCGGAGAGCATCCGGAGGCGCCGGGCTTTTACATGGCGGTGGGCTTCAGCGGCCACGGGTTTCAGCAGGCGCCTGCCGTTGGAAAGGCCCTTTCGGAATGGATTCACCTGGGGCGATATGAGACGGTGGATGTTAGTCCTTTGGGTTATGAAAGGATCCTTGAAGGAAGGAAAGTGCTGGAAGAGGAAGTGATTTGAGCGACGGGGGACGAAGGACGACCTCACTTTTGGGGTAAGGTTACGGTGACGAAGCCCGTATCGTTCATCAAAGGTTACGTTGATCGTCTTTTAATTTTTTTTCCTAACCGTTACCGATTACCGAAACGGGCCTCGTTGCCCTAACCGTTAGACGTTGATTACATAAGGAGTGAAATAGGCCTATGCTTATTCTGGACAAGAAGGATTTGGAAGAACTTCTCACAATGGATGAGGTTTTAAAGGCGCTTGAGGCGGGTTTCAGGGAGGCCAAAGAGGGCCGGTGCATCGTCCCTGTGAGGTTTTATTTGAATGTGGAGGAGCACCAGGGCCAGTTTCTCTTCATGCCCGCCTTGCTTTCCGGGCTGAAACAGAGTGGGACAAAGATCGTATCCGTCTTTCCGCAGAATCCTTCGATGGGAAAACCGACCATCTATGCAACTTATCTTCTTAATGACCCGGTCACCGGAGAATTATTGGCCCTCATGGAGGGGGCGACGCTCACCGGCATCCGGACCGGGGGGGCCTCGGGCCTTGCCACGCACTACCTCGCAAGAAAGGATTCAAAGGTTCTGGGGATCATCGGAACGGGTTTTCAGTCTTATTTCCAGTTTAAGGCAGTTCAGGCGGTCCGGCCGATTGAAGAGGTCTGGGCTTACGATCTTGATCCCAGGAGGCTGGAAAGTTTTTGTATGAAATTGGATCCTCTTGTGAAGGTTCACCGTGCATCGAGGCCAGCCGAAGCGGTGAGGCGAAGCGACGTCCTGGTGACCTCCACCACTTCCAAGACGCCAGTCTTTTCAGGGAAAGACCTTAAACCAGGAACCCACATCAATGCCATCGGAGCCTTCCGACCGGACATGCGCGAGGCGGATGATGAAACCATCCTGAAGGCAACGATTGTGGTCGACACCTATGAGGGTTGCCTCAGCGAGGCGGGAGATCTGCTCATTCCAATGGGCGAAGGAAAACTGAAGAAAGAGGCTATCCATGGCGATCTGGGAGATCTGGTCACCGGTCGTAAAGAAGGAAGGGGATCGGACGAAGAAATCACCTTCTTCAAATCGGTCGGATTTGGCATGGAGGATGTCGTCACGGCCCACCGGGCCTATGAGAAAGCGATCAGGGAAGGCAAAGGGAAGCAGGTCGAGATGGCCTGAACCCAAGCACCTTTAGGGAGGTGAAGGATGAAAGGATATGGAAAGCTATTGAGGGTGAATCTTTCGAGCGGGAAAGTGTCCAAAGAGGGGATCTCTGATACGATGAAGGGAGATTTTCTGGGGGGCCGGGGATTTGCGATCAAGCTTTTATGGGACGAGGTGAGACACGTCGATCCCCTTTCCGAAAAGAACAAGATCCTCTTCGCAACGGGGCCTCTCACCGGGCAACTCCTTCCCAGTTCCGGTAAGATGGTGATCGCTTCGAAGAGTCCCCTCACAGGCGGTTATGGAGATGGAAATATCGGGACCATGGCCTCCCTTCATCTGAGAAAGGCCGGCTACGATGTGATGGTCGTGGAGGGAAAATCGCAAAACCCCTCTTATCTCCTGATCGAAAATGAAAGCGTTCAGATCCTGGATGGTTCTGATCTTTGGGGGAAAAATACTTTTGAAGCGCAAGACCTCCTCGAGAAAAAATATGGGAAGAATTCAGGCATTCTTCTCATCGGCCCCGCCGGAGAGAACGGCATCCGTTTTTCAGTGGTCATGTCCCAGAAGGGGAGAGCCGGCGGAAGGCCCGGATTGGGCGCGGTCATGGGATCCAAGAATCTGAAAGCGGTGGTGGTCAAGGGAACGGGTTCGATCCCTGCCGCCGATGAGGCAAAGCTGAAGGAATTAGGGAGAAAGGGATATGACGAGATCAAACGAAAAGAGAGCTATGAATTCTGGATGAGGCAGGGGACGATGCAAGCCTTCGATTGGTGCAACGAAAATGGTTGTCTCCCAACCTACAATTTTAGAGAAGGCGCCTTTGAGTTTTCCAAGGAAATGGACGGCTTTGTGCTCGAGAAACTCCATACAGACCGCAAAGGATGCCCGATGTGCAACATGCAATGCGGCCATGTGATCAAGGATTCAAGCGATCAGCGGGCAGAGCTGGATTACGAGAATGTGGGGATGCTCGGACCCAACATCGGATTGAGAAGCCTTCCCGAGGTAGCCCTCCTGAACCGGATGGCGGATGAATGGGGCCTGGATACGATTTCGCTGGGAAGTTGCATCGGGTTTTTGATGGAGTGCTCCGAGAAAGGTTTGATCCCGGAAAAGATCGGGTGGGGAGATGTTGAGTCGGTCCAAAAACTGATTGTGGATGTCGGGAAAGGGGAGGGATTGGGAAAACTCGTATCGCACGGAGTCCGGGCCGCTGCCGAGACTCTTGGAAACGAGTCTCATCGTTGGGCCATGCATGTCAAAGGGCTCGAAATCTCCGCCTACAATTGCCATGCCTGTCCGGGGATGGCCCTTTCTTTCGGTACGTCTCCCATCGGCGCCAGCCATAAAGATGCCTGGATCATTGCCTGGGAGATATCGACGGATCGACTTTCTTATGACAAAGAGAAGGTTCAAAAACTCATTGAGTTTCAACGAATCCGGGGAGGTTTTTTCGAGTCTGCAACCGTATGCCGGTTTCCATGGGTGGAGGTGAATCTCGGACTTGACGCGTATCCGGAATATCTGGAAGCGATTACAGGGAGCCGTATGAGCTGGGAAGACCTCTATAAAATCGGGGACCGCATCTATCATCTCATCCGGGCTTACTGGAAAAGAGAAAACCCTCAATTTGGAAGGGGATGGGATTATCCTCCGGATCGCTGGTTTGAGGAGCCCCAAACGAGCGGAAAGGTGAAGGGAGTGAAGGTCGACAGAGAGAAATACGACCGGATGCTTTCCTGGTATTATGAGCTCCGGGGTTGGGACCGGAATGGCATTCCCCTTAAAGAGACGCTTGAAGATCATGGGTTGGAAGAGGTGATTCGGGAGATTGGCTGATCTTAAATTTTTTGGACACCTGGCCGACATCGCCGGCACGCGGACAAAAGAGGTCCTTTTGGAGAAACCTACCGCCCTGCGGGGGGTGTTGCCCTCGCCTTTTCCGGAAACAAATATCATCATTCTGATCAATGATAAGGCCGGCACTTTCGACAGCACAATCAAGAACGAAGACACCGTGGTCTTGATGCCCATTCTATCGGGAGGGTAACCCTCCCCCCCCTTTCATAACTATCATTCCAAAAATTTAAAATTTCATGTACAATAATGCCCGATCAGAGGAGGGAGCCGGTATGGGAGAAAACTCGAGCAGGGAGATCCTGGAGAAAAGGATTGTGGAACTTGAGGAGCGTTTGAGAGAGATTGAAAAGAAGGGGGCCGAGAAGCATCTCCGGGAGATGGCCAGACGCTTCGAGAAGATTGCCGAGATGGGGGATGACGGGATCATCGTCTTCGACGAGAAGTACCGGATCGAGTTTGCCAATGCCGTTGCCTCTGAGTTAACCGGATATCCGAAGGAACGGCTGATCGGATTGGACTTTCGAACCCTCCTGACCGAGAGGGATAACGGCTACCTCGATCGGATGCGCTTGGATGTGGGAGAGGATGAGAGCAAACGGGTCTGCACGGAGATGGAGGTGATGACGGCGAGGGGCCTGAAGAAGGATGCGGAGGTTTGCATCACCATCTCAAAAATGGAAGAGGGCGGGATGAAGACCTACGCCTACCTGAGGGACGTTACAGCCCAGAAGAAAATGGAAAGGGAGATCCGGGAGGCGACCAAGCGTTTTGAGAAGATCGCCGAGATGGGCGACGACGGTATCATCGTCTTCGACGAGGATTCGAGAATCGAATTTGCCAACCAGAGGGCGGCCGAGATCCTGGGCGTCCAGAAAGATCAGGTCCTCGGCCGGGAATTTTTTTCCCTGATCGGCAAAAGGGATGAGGAGTTCCTGGAGGAGATGGTGATGCGGGGAGAGGGTGTCGGCCAGAAGGTTTGCATCGAGATGGTGATTCAGACTCCCTTGAGCGAGACCAAGGAAACGGAAATCTGCATTGCGCCAACCCGATCGGAGGAGGGTTCGATCAAAACCTACGCCTATCTCCGCGATATCACGGACCGAAAGAGGTTTGAAAAAGAGCTCAAAGAATCCGAAGAAAAATATCGCAACCTTTTCGAGAGGGTCCGGCACGGTCTTTTCATCAGCACCAAAAACGGGAGATTTATCGACTGCAATCCGGCCCTGGTGGAGATGGCCGGCTACGATGACAAGGAGGAGTTTCTGGAGATGGATATCCCAAGGGACCTCTACGTCAACAAAGAAGACCGGAGAAAATTCCAGAAACTGATTGAAGAGCAGGGATTTGTGAAAGACATGGAGCTGGAATTTAAGAAGAAGAGCGATGAGAAGATCACGGTTCTGCTTACTGCCCACGCGAAAAGGGATGAGAAGGGCACGGTGATCGGATACGAAGGTCTTAATATTGACATCTCCGACAGGAAGAGAATGGAGAGGGAGCTGAGGGAAGCTAATGAATTCTTTATGAATCTGATCGAGAGTTCGGTGGACGGGATCATTGCCGCCGATATGAAGGGCAACATCATCATCTTTAATAAAGGGGCCGAGACCCTTACAGGCTACACCGCGGAAGAGGTCATCGGGAAGATCCACATCACCCGGATCTACCCGGAGGGAATCGCCAAGGAGATCATGAGAAAACTCCGGAGTCCCGAATTCGGGGGGGCGGGGAAATTCACTCCGACCCAGCTCAATGTGGTCAACAAAAACGGGGAAGAGATACCCATTCAACTTTCAGCCGCCCTGATTTACGATGGAACGGGAAAGGAGGTGGCCAGCGTGGGCATTTTTACCGATTTGAGATCCCGGTTGAAGATGGAGAAAGAGCTCCAGGAAATCGAGCAGGCCCTTCTCCAATCGGAAAAGCTGGCGGCCATGGGAAGGCTTACCTCACAGATTGCGCATGAGTTGAACAACCCCATCTACGGTATTATGAACACCCTGGATCTCCTCAAGACCGAGATTCCTCCGGAGAGCAAACGGCGCAGAATTCTGGAAATGTCTCTCTCCGAAACCCACCGGCTTGCCGAGATGCTTCGAAATATGCTCAGCTTCTCCAAGCCCGAGGAAGAGGAACGGCGGCCTGTCTATCTGAACGATTTGCTGGAGGGGATCCTTTTGATCATCGATAAACAGATGCAGGAGGCCAATGTCAAGGTCAAAACCTATTTTGACGAGAAGATTCCGGAAGTAATGGCTTCGACCAACCAGATGAGGCAGGTGATGCTCAACATGTTAAAAAACGCCAAGGAGGCCATGCCGAAAGGAGGGACCCTCACGGTCGGAACGGGAAGAGAAAAGGATAAGGTCGTGATCCATATCCGTGACACGGGGATGGGGATCCCGGAGGAGAGTCAAAAGAAGATTTTTGAAGCCTTTTTTACCACCAAGCAGAAGGTGAAGGGGGTGGGGCTGGGTCTTTCGGTCTGTTACGGAATCATCAAAAATCACGGGGGGGAGATCAAGGTGGAAAGCGAAGAGGGAAAAGGGACCCACTTTACGATCAGCCTTCCCATATAGGCTAAGGCAAGGGTTAGGAAGCCGGTTTGAGCAAAGTGAAAGGATAAAGTGAAATCTTTTCCACCGGAGGTGGATACGCCTATGGCGGAAAGACCAATGACCCAACCCCTGCCTGCCGGCAGGCAGGTTAGCCTTACCCCTCAAACCAAAACCTTCAAACCAACAACCTTATTTTCAAAACGATGGATCACGGAGATTGGATAAGAAAGAAATTCAGGAGATTTAGCCAAACCCTTGGTTTTCACTGTCTTCCCCTTGAGGAGATGGAGAACCGCCTGGAGAGGGTTCGGGGCGGGATGAGAAAAGAGGGGATCGAGGCGTTGCTCGTCGTTCAGAAGATGGATTTCTATTATCTCTCCGGAACGTCGCAGGACGGTTTGTTATTCTTCCCGCTGGAAGGAAAGCCTTTGCTGATGATCAGGAGGGAGTTGGAACGGGCCAGGGCGGAATCGCCCCTAAAGGACGCAGTCCCATTGAAATCGATCCGCGGTGTTCCCTCACTTATTCGGAAACACCGGACCAAGCTTCCCAAAAGCCTGGGGGTGGAGCTTGATGTCCTTCCCGTGAGGGAGTATTCCAAATTTCAGGAGCTTTTCCCGGGAATCAGATGGAAGGATAGCTCCGTCGTTTTCCGGGAAGCCCGCAAGATAAAATCTCCCTTCGAAATCGATTTGATCAGAAAGGCAGGAGAGATCGGAGGGAAGGTTTACGAGGGAGGCAGGAAAATTCTTAAAGAGGGAATGACGGAGATCGAATTCGGCGGTCTCCTGGAGGCGGTTGCAAAGAGATACGGCCATGAAGGGCTTCTCAGGGTGAGGTCCCTTAATTACGAGGCCTATACCTGGCACGTTCTGAGCGGTCCCAGCGGAGGAATCGTCAGCCAGTCGGATTCTCCGATGGGCGGGCTCGGCCTTTCTCCTGCCTTCCCGGTCGGAGCAAGCCGGAGAAGAATGAAGGCCCGTGAGCCTATCCTGGTTGACTTCGGAACCTGCTATCATGGATATCAAGCGGATGAAACCCGGATGTTTTCCGTTGGAAAGTTAAGAAAGAAATTTATCGACGCTTATCAGGCCTGCCGGGAGATCCATGATGCGGTTCTCGAGGAAGTCAGACCGGGAGCGGACTGCGAGGCCCTCTTTATGAAAACGCTCCGGCTCGCAAGAAGGTTGGGCTATGGAGACAGTTATCTGGGGCCTCCAGGGCTTCAGCCCCGCTTTGTCGGACATGGAATCGGCCTGGAATTGAACGAATTACCATTCATTGCCCGGGGCCACTCCTATCCTCTCGAAGAAGGGATGACCTTTGCCGTGGAGCCGAAAATCGTCTTTCCGGGAGAGGGCGCGGCGGGTCTTGAAAATACGGTCGCGGTCACAAAGGACGGCTACGAGATCCTGACCCCGGTCGGCCAGGAGATCTTTGAAGTTTAAAAAAATAAGGAGGGTGGAATCATGGACCTGCTAAGAACAACTATGGGCGATCTACTGGATGAGGTGGCTTCGAGATTTCCGGGGAACGAAGCCCTTGTCGATATCCCGAAAGGCATGAGGCTTACTTACGAGGAGTTTTTAAGCCGGGTGAATCAGCTCGCTAGGGGCTTTTTGAAGCTCGGGATAGAAAGAGGCGATCATCTTGCCCTCTGGGCGCACAATCGCTGGGAATGGATCGTCACCGAATTTGCCATCGCCAAGATCGGGGCTGTCCTGGTGAGCGTGGATACGAACTACCAGGCCCAGCAACTCGAATACCTTCTCAAGCAGTCCGATGCAAAAGCATTGATCATGACCGAAGGGTTAAAGGGATCCGAATACATGGAGATGATCCGCCAGGTCTGCCCGGAAGCCTTGATGGGGGGGGCGGGGCCGTTGGGCTGCCGGAACCTGCCCGAGCTCAAGCACCTCATCCTGATATCGGACCGGGGCGAACCGGGAACCCTTTCCTGGAAAACCGCCGTTGAAATGGGAAAGGATGTTTCCGACGGGCTTCTGGCCGAAAGGCAGCGGTCGTCCCGTCATGACGACGTCGTGACCCTCCTTTATACTTCCGGGACAACCGGGGCTCCCAAAGGGGTGATGTCCACGCATTTCGGAATCGTCAATACCACAGCGGCAAGCGCCGAGATCCAGAAATTGACCGAACGAGACCGGCTCTGCCTTTCCGTTCCATTGTCCCACATGTTCGGCTGCGTCTGCGTCACCCTGGCAGCGGCGAGCCGGGGGGCGACCCTTGTGATTCCTTCCGAGACCTTCGACCCGCGAAAAATCCTGGAGGCAATCCACAAGGAGAGATGCACGGCGATCTACGGATCCCCCAGCTCGTTCATGGCCATGATGGAGGACCCGCAATACCGCTCCTTCGATCTCAAATCTCTCCGCACCGGAATCATGGGAGGAGCCCAGTGCCCCATGGAGGTGATGAAGAGGGTGGCGGAGGAGATGGGCGCAAGCGAGATTGTCATCGGCTACGGGCTGACCGAGTCTTCCTCCTGGATCACCGAGACCAGGCCCGATGACCTGCTGGAGTTGCGTGTATCGACCGTAGGAAGGGCGCTTCCCAATGTCGAAGTGAAGATGATCGATCCCAAAACAGGAGAGGAATCTCCGCTGGGGTCGGCGGGAGAACTCTGCGCCCGGGGCCTGAATATGAAGGGGTATTACAAAATGCCCGCGGCCACGGAGAAGGCCCTTGACCGGGAAGGGTGGCTTCATAGCGGAGACCTCGGCACGATGGATGAAAAGGGTTACGTGAGGATGACGGGAAGGTTAAAGGAGGTCATCGCCAAGGGAGAGGAAACGATCTATCCGACCGAGGTCGAGGAAGTCCTCTTCGGCTATCCCGGGATCTCCAATGTTCAAATCTTCGGGGTTCCGGACCAGGTGTTGGGAGAAGAGGTCGCCGCATGGATCAAGCTGGAGGAGGGGGTTTCAGCCTCCGAGGAAGAGATCCTGAGATTTGCCAGGGGGAAACTTCCTGATTCCCACATGCCCAGGTACATTAAATTCGTCAAAGCATTTCCGATGACCCCCCTGGGCAAAGTCCAGAAGTTCAAGATGCGGGAGATGGCTGCAAAGGAGTACGGCCTGAAGGAATAAAGGACGCCTCAAAAGGATTTGCCATTATGGCGGCCCTATCCTCCCGAATAAGGGGACGTAGGTTCTAAAACAACTATTCAATCCAAGCTGGGCCTCCTATTTTAAGTTGCTTTAGAACCAACGTCCCCCTTGTTGCCATATTTCCAGATAGATCAACCTCAGGGGTGGGGGGAATGGACAAAGATCAAGCCAAGGCACGAATCTTATGGACAGGAGATTATCCTGCCCTTGAACCGGCCTTTGTCAATGAGGTCAAAGTCGCAAGAGCGCAAGACCCTTTTCATCCCCTTCTGATCCTCGTATCATCGAAACTCCTTGGACTCCACCTTCGCCGGCTCCTTGCAGACCAGAACGTATCGCATTTCAACCTTCGATTTAAAACCTTAGAAGAATTTGCAAGGGAAATCAGCGCCCCCAAGCTCTTCAGTCAGGGGAAAACTGAAATCCCATCCCACGCCGATGAACTCCTTACCGGTCACCTTGCAAGATCATTGGCTTCTCAAGACCAAGGATTTTACTTTCGTGACATTTCAGGTCGCCAGGGATTCCACAGGGCTATCCTTGCCACCTTGAAGGATCTTAAAGATGCCTGCCTTTCGCCAGGAGACATAGAGCCCCTTTTCGATAACAAGAAGATCAAAGAGCGCCTCCACCTTTCAAAGATGAGAGATCTGTTACGCCTGTGGGAAGCTTATGAGGAGAGATTAAACCAACTTAATTGGTATGACGAGTCTGACCTGATGATGAGGGGATCTGAATGGGTCAGGGATTCGCCACAACTCAAAGAGACTCTGAAGATTCTTGTTTACGGCTTTTATGACTTCAATACCGTCCAGAAAAAGTTTCTCCAGACTTGCTTCAGTGACAAAGAAACCACTTTCTTTCTTCCTTTTGAATCAACCCCTGCCTTTGAGTTTGTCAAACCAACTGTGAATTGGCTCAGAGAGAATGGCTTTAAAGAACCAGGGATTAAACCCTCGGAGATGCAACCACGGCAGACCCCCCTCGATCATCTATGCCTACATCTCTTTAACAGCGGAGAAAAGGCAGAGACTTCTCCGGATGTCCTCCAGATCCTATCTGCTCCCGGTGAACCCAGGGAGGTTCGAGAGATCATCAGGATGATCCTTCAGGTATCTCGGGAGAGAGGCATTCCATTTTACGAAATGGGGATCTTGCTTCGCTCCCCCCGGGATTATTGCCGTCTCTTCCGGGAGGCTTTCGATGGATTGGGGATTCATCCTTACCTCAGAGAGGGGCTTCCGTTCATTGAAACACAGGCAGGGCGAAGTTTGCTTTTGCTTCTGGACATCCTTAACAAGAATTTTTCAAGACCATCCATTATGGAATTCGCCACCTTTGCCAGACTCCATCCCTGTCTTTCCCCCACCCGGGGAAAAGAGACTTTTTCCCCTCCCCGGTGGGATGTCATTTCCATCCAGGCGGGGATCGTGGAAGGCGAAAAGGAATGGGAAGAAAGATTGGGACGGCTTAAACAAAGGTGGAAGCAAAAAGCAGAAATCGATGGCGCGGAGGATGAAGAAAAGAAAGGCATCTCCAAAGAAAATTTTATCGCCCTTGATCAATTGATCGAGTTTATGAAGAAACTTTCCCATTCTCTCCAGAGATTGAAGTACTCGGATGGGTGGAGTGAAAAAGTCAAGGGGCTACTCGGGGCCTTTGAATCCTTTGTGGAACAGGGTGACGAGACCCTTCTCATCAAGCAGGCCATCCGAAGATTATCTGAATTGGATGCCACTGGCATTCAGCCCTCTCAGGCAGATTTCACACGACTGGTGAAGGAGATATTACAGGAAGAAATAATCCCTGTCGGAAGATTCCAGAGAAATGGGCCGACCGTTGTCAATCTGATGGCAGCCCGCGGCGTCCCTTTTAGCATACTGATCATTCCGGGAGTGGTTGAAAAGTCATTCCCTCCGCTCATCCGGCAAGACGCTATCCTCTTGGACAAAGAGCGGAAAGCGCTCAACCTCGCCCTTCGTGGAAAAGAGACGAACCCATTACCCTTCAAGGCGGAGGGCCGTTTGGGTGAGGAACGTCTCCTCTTCCGACTTGCTATAGGCGCTGCAAAAGAAAAGCTGATCCTAAGTTTTCCACGCATTGAGATCGGGACGGGAAGGGAACGCCTCCCATCCTCCTTCTTACTCGCTACGGTGAAAGCCATCACGGGAAGGAGCATCAACTTCCAGGAATTTGAAAAGTTTGACGGTTTCCATCGCATCGCCTTGTCTGAGGTTGGGGTGGGTCACCCTGAGAAGGCTTTAGACGAGGTGGAGTATGATCTCTCCATAGGTCAAAGAGAAATAGGGGAGAAGAGGTCCGAGGCCATGCTCTATTTGAAAGAGCTCTCCCCGTTTTTTGGAAAGGGCCTCCAGCTTGAGTCCTCGCGATGGGAAAAGAATATTTTCACGCCTTTTGAAGGGGTTTTCTCCTCAAAGGGGGCCCGTAAGATTCTGAAAGAATGCCATTCCATTTCCAAGAAGAGCATCTCCCCGACCCGGCTCGAAAACTACGCCTCCTGTCCTTATCAATATTTCTTAAAGGTGATCATGGAGATCGAGGCGCTCACGGAGCCTGAAAAAGTCAGTCAGATCAGTCCCCTCGACAAGGGATCACTCATCCATTCCATCCTCTGGAGATTTTTTACTGACCTTAAAACAACAAAGGGAGATCCTCTTTCTCTGGGGCAGAAAGACCTGGAGAGGTTGCTTAAGACCGCTAACGAAGAATTTATCAAATTCGAGCAGATGGGCGTCACCGGTTATCCCATGCTCTGGGAAGTTGAAAAGAAGAGCATCCTCGATGACCTGGTCTATCTCTTTCATGAGGAACGAAAGAGCAAAGGGTTCACCCCCTCCTATTTTGAGGTGAGTTATGGGATGAAACTCCTTGGTTCTCAGAGGAGTGACATCTCTGCGGAGAAACCGATTCAAATCACCCTCGGGGGGCAGGAGCTTTTTTTCATTGGAAGGATTGACCGGATCGATCTAAAAGAGGAAGGAGGAAACGTCAAGGCGAAGGTGATCGATTACAAAAGCGGCGAAGCTTATGCAATACAAAATGATTTTCGGGGAGGCACAACCTTGCAGCTCCCCCTTTATCTCTTTGCCTCGGACCATTTGCTGAAACATCTCCACAGGGGCATTGAGGTGGAATGTGCGGAGTATTATTACCTCCAGGAGAGAAAGAGGAAAAGACATGTCCGTTTCGAATCTCCCGAACTGGAGAAAAGAAAAGGAGACCTTCACAACATTATCAGAACCATTACCGGGGGTATCGAGGAAGGGATCTTCCTCGCCAACCCCAGCCCTTTTTGTCGAAATTGTGATTTCACATTGGTTTGTGGAACATGGAGCCGTTTCCTCTTCGATCGAAAGAGGATGGACCCAAGGGTTAAGGAGTATCTCAAGATGAGGGGAGTCGAAGAGGATGCCGAACAGGCCGGGGAGGGGCAGGCATGAAACCTGAGGTCAGGCTGGCTGACCAGGAGCATCGTGACAGGGCAGTCAACGACCTTTCAGAAAGCTATATCATTGAAGCCGCTGCTGGGACAGGAAAGACCACCGTCCTTGTCGGCCGTATCCTGAACCTGATCAGGGAGGGGGAGGCGAACCTTGAAGAGATCGTTGCCATCACTTTCACGGAAAAGGCAGCCGGTGAATTGAAGGTGAAGTTACGTGAAGAACTTGAGAAGGCTGTCTTCACGATCTCCCCTGCGGCTCATCACCATCGCCTGACACAGGCAATCTCCGCTCTGGAACGGATGCAGGTGACCACCATCCATTCTTTCTGCGCCTCTCTCCTTCGAGAAAGGCCTGTGGAGGCTGGACTCGATCCAAACTTTGAGGTCGCCGATGAGCTGACCGCTTCTCTTCTCCGAACGGAAGTCTGGGAAGAATGGCTGGCGAAGGTGATGGACACCAAGGATCCTGGCTTGCGAAGGGCAGTGCTGTTGGGAATCACCACGAGGCAATTAAAAAAACTGGGTCAGGTGATGTTGAACCATCGGGATGTGCTGCACTACCTCCCATCACCAGGTCCTAACATTGAAGGGGTAACGGATCGTTTTATCAAAGATTTGAAGGGGCAGCTGAAAGAATTAAACCCTTTAAAAGGGCAGTGCAAAAAACCGGTCGAGGACAAGGCATTCCAGAAAATCAAAGAGCTAAATGACCAACTGGTTGAACTTGAAAGCCTCTCCAGCGAGGAAGAAAGGGAGATCTTTATCTTTAGAAAAATGTCGATCGGATCGGCCGGGAGGCTTGGCGCCCAGGCGAAATGGAAAACCAAAGAGGACCTTGAAAAGGCCCGAAAAGTGATCCATCAAATATCAGAGGCCATTGATGAGGTGAACGCCGGCATTGCCAACTCGGTCCTCACCGGACTGGCCAGACGTTTGATCAATTATGTCGAAGCCTACCAAAAGGCAAAGCAGGAGCAAAACTACCTCGACTTCAATGACCTCCTCCTCTATGCCAGGCAAATGCTCAAGGAACATATTGAAGTCAGGCAATACTTTCGCCAGCGTTATACGTTCCTGCTCGTAGACGAGTTTCAGGATACAGACCCCCTTCAGGCAGAGATTGTTTTTTTCCTTTCAGAGATGGACAAGCAGACACCTGCCCTGGAGTGGAGCGATGTGATGGTTTCGCCAAAGCGCCTCTTTCTTGTGGGAGACCCGAAACAGAGCATTTACCGATTCCGTCGCGCTGACATCGAAATGTATGAAGACGCCAAAAAGGGGATGGGTTTAAAGAGGCTCTTAACGATCTCTCAGAACTTCAGGTGTGCCCCATCCATCATCAGGGTGGTCAATAAAGTATTTCAAGAACTCATCCAACGCTCAACCCATGGGGACTATCAACCAGGGTATGTGTCGCTCCATTTCGGCCGCAAGCAAACTACCCTCCCACCTCAGCATGGCCTCATCCTTCTTTATCCTCCGGAGGAAAGGAAAGTTGCCTTCACGGATATGGAGGGGCAGAGAACATGGGAATCCCGATGTATTGCCTCATTCATACAAAAGCTGGTCAGCGATGAGACATGGAAGGTGTGGGATGAGTCCCTCCAGTCCGTGAGACCTGTCGGGCTCAGGGATATTGCCATCCTGATGAGAACCTATAGCCCTCTGGAATATCTTGAAACCGCTCTTCGATCCTATGATGTGGACTACCGGGTTGTCGGAGGAAGGTATTTTTATAAGAGGCAAGAGGTGGAACAGCTCCTCGCCGTGCTCCGTGCCGTTGATAACCCCCATGACAAGGTGGCTCTCATGGCTGCGCTCCGATCCCCTTTCTTCGGCATTTCTGATGAAGAGATCTTTATGTTCCATGAAGAAAGAGGAGAATTAAATTACCTAAAGGAGGCAAAGGGAACGTCGCTGGAGAGGTCTTTCTTCCTCCTGCGAGAGCTTCACGAAATGCGAAATCACACCAGTGTTGCCGCTGTCCTCAATCGACTGTATGTGGCAACAGGCGGGCTGGTCCTGTTTCTCCTCAAACCCCAGGGAGAGCAGAGGGTGGCAAATCTGATCAAAATTGGCGATGTGGCCAGGGCGCTGGCCGAACGGGGGACGCTCAGTTTTAGAAGTTTTGTCCGGTGGCTGGCTGAGAGGCAGGAAGAGGAAGCTGAGGAAGAAGAACCGCCGACGCTTGAGAGAGGCGATAACTTTGTCAAACTCATGACCATCCACAAGGCCAAGGGATTGGAATTCCCTGTGGTCATTCTTACGGACCTTGCCCATGAGGGAAAGAAAAGGAGGGATTTCATTGTAGACCGAAAGGGTCAGAGGATCGCCATCAAAGTGGGCACCCAGGAGGATGAATTCTGGACAAGAAATTTCGAAGACCTGAGCGAGTGGGAAAAAATACGAGGCGAGGCAGAAGAAAAACGCCTTCTCTATGTGGCGATGACCCGAGCAAGGGAGTTTTCCGTGCTGCCTCTTTACTGGGTCAAAGAGAAGAATGGCGAACTCCAGGTTCCTGAAGGAAGTTTTCTGAAATATGTTCAAGATTATTTTCCAAGGCCCGGTAACGTTCCATACGGGCGATGGAAGGACGACTTTATGTTCTACGATACAAAGAAGCTTGAACTTCAACTTGAGGGAAGTTCTGCATTCAGGTCTAAACTGAATCCTGAGATGGAGGGAGGGGAGGTTTCTAAACGAATTCTTTTTGAGAGGAATAATTGGGAAAAGTCCCAGAAAGAGCTAAAAGAACAGGCAGGCAGGGGCCGTTCCATCACTACGGCTACAGAGGAGGTTAAGGTATCTGAAGAGGTTGAGAAGGATGACGAGTGGGTGGTCTCTCCGGTGACCCAGGGTGAAGGAGCGATCTTCGGGAAGCTCGTTCACCGGCTTTTTGAGAAAGGAAACTGGAATCAGCCTGCTTTGATTGAAAAGATGGCCGAGGTAGAGGGGAAAGCTCTTGGAGCAACAACCCCCATGACCCGAAGGGCAGGGAAGATGGTGAGGGAGTCGCTCACTTCTCCGGTCCTCCAGAGAGTGATAAAATCGGGCAACTACCAGAGAGAAGTCCCTTTTACTTATAAGAACGATGGAATTATTATTGAAGGAGCCATGGACGTGGTGTTTCAGGAAGGGGATGACCTGGTGGTGCTGGACTTTAAGACCGACCTTGTAAAGCAGGGAGATCTGGATGGATACATAGAACATTATAAACCGCAGGTTCGGGTTTACTCGAATGCCATTCAAGCTATTTTCGGCAAGCCTCCAAAAGAGGTCATTCTCTTCTTTCTCCATTTGATGAAACCAATGTACGTAGGGCACATTTGAAGGCCATGGGCTTTTCGGACACGGGCCCCGCTTTAGAAACGACAGCGATTGCCTTTCAAGATGACCGGCCCCTGATCGGGGAAAATATTCGGAAACGAGTCTCCGGGGAGGTGGCGTCTATCCATTTCGAATTCCGCTGAGAACCGTTAGTGCTGCTACTTGAGCGCCCGCGTGGATCAGTGTAGCCGAAAGATCTCATCCTGTCCTTTTATATCAGCGAGTTAGAGGGTTGTAAGAATTCAGGGGGAACACATTTTTGAATTTTCTTTCACCGGGCGCTTCGAGGCTGTGTCGTAATAGCAGGCAAAGGGGGAGAGGCAGTCAGGCTCCCTGCCCGCCGGCAGGCAGGCAAAGATTTAAAATGCGGGTCTTCTATGTGAT
>JAGVBT010000102.1 GCA_020059605.1 Deltaproteobacteria bacterium | reverse complement strand
TCATCAGTAATCAGTAAAAGGATCATGGATCAAGGGGCAAGGAAAAAGGGATGAGATGCCAAAAAACCTTGAGGAACTTTAAACCCCTGATGGTAAAAGGAACTACGAACTGGCACTGGGGACGTTGTTGACTAAGTGGAAAATAGGATTCAAGGATTCCGGGGTTCAAGGGAAAAAAACTGGAATGGTGGAATATTGAAAAACCTGTTACGAGTTTCGGGTTGCGGGTTTCGGGTTAAAAACATTTGGGAATGATGGAAAAGGAAGCCAGGAAACCAGGAATCAGGAAAACTGAAATAATGTGTTATAAGTTATAAGTTATGAGTGTTTAGTGTTGAGTGTTTAGTTTAGGTTTGCCATTTAAAACTCGAAATTAAACATTGTTCTGTCAGCCTGGTGGATTTAAACCGGAGAGCGTTCATCAAAGCGATTGTGGGAGCGGGGTGTGGTTTCGCTGCCCGCAGCCTTGCTTCAACCCTGGAACCCGTAACTCGCGACTTAAAAGAGGCATCCCGTAACATGCAACCCGGAACAGTTATTTTCCGTTCGGTAAACGGAACTCCTGCAGAGAACCTTACTAAGGTCATCGACCTGATGGGCGGGATTGAAAAACTGATTGGTTCGGATGACATCATCCTGATCAAACCCAACATCCAATGGTGGAACCAGGGGGCTCCAAACCTGGCGGCCCTCAAGACGTTTGTGGACCTTATCATGGAAAGGCCCGGGGGCTTTAAGGGTGAAGTGGTTCTTGCCGAGAACTGCCATCGAGGCCCCAGGCCATGGGAATCAACAAGTTCCGGATGGGCCCATGATTTTGAGATCAATTCCGATTTATCGAATGTATCGAATTACAACGAATTAACACGAATCATCAAAGACAAGCACAAGGTAAGATTTTCAGCCCGTCACCTGATCGATGTCGGGGCCGGAAATAAACGGGTCTACGGGCCCCCGGGCGGAACCGGTTACGTCTATTGCGATGGTTCAAACGGAGTCCCCCGCATCACCTGTGAAAATGGAGAAAAAGACTCGAACTACCGCGCAACGATCATGACCTATCCCATGATCAAGACGGATAAGGGAACCACCGTTGATTTTAAGAACGGGGTCTGGGAGAAAGGATCGTATACCAGCCAACCCTTGCGACTGATTAATCTCTCAGCCTTAAATTACCATAGCACTTTTTGTGGGATGACCAGTTCCATTAAGAATTATATGGGGATCTCAGATCTGAGTGGAGGGTCTGACCCGCAAAAAGGAGGTCGTCTCATCAAAGATTATCACAATTTTCACTCCTTTTCCTTCGATGGGTCGTCCCCGGGGCCCGTGCCCGGCATGCTGGGCGCTGCGATCGGCACTTTCATGAAGACGGTCCGAAAGGCAGACCTGAATATTACTACCGCAGAATGGATAGGCCTGTCTTCAAGGACGGATCCGCCGGTTGCCCAAACAAGGGCGGTCCTGGCATCGACTGATCCGGTTGCATTGGACTATCATTCGGCAAAGTATCTGCTTTTCCCAAATTCGAGTTTATCGATTCACAACCCCGACAACCCCCAAGGCCCACTCTATCCTTATCTGGCGAGATGCGCTGAATCAACCGGGGGGTTTTTGGATGAAAAGGGGGTCGAAGTGAAATCATATGATTTCAAGATGAAGGCATTTCAGAAAAACGAGGAACTGGTCATTTCAAGCCCTATTCATTGGGGCACCAATCCAAAAGCAATTTTGAAATACTTAGCGCTAAGGTATTGGAAAGGGAGATGAATGGAAGGATGGAAGAGGTAAATACCGATAATCTTTAACATGGAACCTAAAAACGATATGAACATCTGTAACAAATGCGTTTTACCCGGGACGTTCCCGGGGATTCGTTTTGATGCTGAGGGCGTCTGCAACCACTGCCGCCAGGCTGAAAAGAGGAGGGAAACCCTATCCCAGCAAAAGGCGCGATATCACCAAAAATTTCTCGATCTGTTGGACCGGCTTAAACGCGAAACCCGAAACACGCAACCCGGAACCGGGTTTGCCGGCAGCTCCTACGATGTTTTACTGGCTTACAGCGGCGGAAAAGACAGTTCCTATACTCTTACATTATTGAAGAAAGACTTCCAGTTGAGGGTCCTGGCCATCACTTTCAATCACGGGTTTGTTTCCAAACAGGCACTGGAGAATATTCGAATCATTACCCATGTGTTGAATGTGGATCACCTCATGGTCTCCCCGAACCCAAAATTACTGAACGAGGCGTTCAGGCAATCGATTGATTCGGATCTTTACCCTCTGAAAGCCCTGGAAAGAGCGAGCTCGGTCTGCAATACCTGCATGAATTTTACAAAATCCATCCTGCTCAAATATGCCATTGCCCTGGGGATCCCTTTGATCGCTTACGGGTGGTCACCCGGCCAGGCTCCAATTCAATCCTCTGTCATGAGATGGAACCTTTCGATGATCCGTCAAATGCAGGGTGTCATGGGCCATACGTTTAAGCATCTTTTGGGGGATGACCTGTCCCCCTACCTTTTGGGGGAGAGTGAGTTTGAGAAGGTAAAAGATTCGAAAATGCAGGAGGGAATTTTTCTTTTTAATATTCATCCCCTGGCTTTCCTGGACTACCATGAGGAAAAGATCATTGAAGAGATCAGATCATTGGGCTGGGTGGATCCGAAGGATACGGATTCGAATTCGACGAACTGCCTTCTTAATGCCTTTGCCAATCAGACCCACCAAGCGAGATATGGATTTCATCCTTACGCATCCGAGATCGCCGGGCTGGTGAGGGAAGGACATATGAGTCGCCAAGAGGGTCTTCGAAAACTGTCCGTCCCGCCGGACCCGGTCATCGTGAGCCAGGTGAAGGAAAGGCTTGGAATAAAATAAGCACAGTTCCGTGTTACGAGTTTCGAATTATAACCCAGCGACCAGTTATCAGTAATCAGTGGTTAGCACCGCAGCACCGCAACACAGCAACACCGCACCACTCATCACTCGCTTTTAGATTGGAGACCTCTATGAATGATGTGGAAACCGTGAAGGCTTTCATCGTTGACAACTTCCTCTTCGGGGAAAGTAAAGAGCTGGAGGAGGATACATCCTTCCTCGAAACGGGAATTGTCGACTCAACGGGGATTCTTGAACTCGTTGCATTTATTGAAGAGACATTTGGGATCAGAATGGCAGATGATGAATTGATTCCTGAAAACCTCGATTCCATTTCGAATGTTGTGAACTATTTGCAAAGAAAGGCGAGGACAGGCTCTTAGCCAATAGTTCACAGCAAAAAACTCACAGACAATCAGCTATGAATTGATTGCAGGAGGATAAAATCAATTAAATGGAAGCGAACAGGATAAAGTTCAGCAAGGATATCCTGAAGGTCGATCCGGAGCCGGAGGCAGAAAGGATATGCCAATTCATCCGCGAGATGACCTTCGGACGCTTCAAGAGAAAGGGAGCTGCCATTGGGTTAAGCGGAGGCATTGATTCCGCTGTTGTCGGTGAGCTTTGTGTCCGCGCCCTGGGAAAGGAGAGGGTTGTTGGGTTACTGCTCCCGGAAAAAGAATCTAATCCATTAAGCCTGGAGTATGGTTTAAAACAGGCGGAAAAGATGGGAATCCAAACGATCCAGGAGGATATCACGGAATATTTAATGCCATTGAGGGTTTATGAAAAGAGAGATCGTATCATCCGGCAACTTTTTCCCGAGTTTGATGATTCCCACCGGTTCCATGTTACCCTTCCCCAAAACCTTTTGGAACAGGACCGTTTGAATTATCATTCCATCACGATTGAAGATCGAGCCGGGAAGAGGCAGGTCAGGAGGCTCTCGGGGAAAGAGTGGCTGGAGATCTCCGCCTGCCAGAATGTGAAGCAGAGGCTGCGAATGATCCGGTTGTATTACCATGCGGAAAAAAACAATTACCTTGTGGCCGGGACAACGAATAAAACAGAGGCCGAGCAGGGGTTTTTTGTGAAATTCGGAGACGGAGGGGTGGATATCGAACCCATCGCGCATCTTTATAAGACCCAGGTTTACCGGCTGGCCGATGGTCTGGGAGTGATCCGGGAGATCATCGATCGCCCCCCAAGTCCGGACACCTACAGCCTTCCTGTCAGTGATAAGGAATTTTATTTCTGTATCGATTATGGATTATTGGATCTCCTTTTATATGCCTATGAAAACAATGTCCCAAGAAACGATATTTCAAAGGCGTTAAACCTTGATGAGCAACAAATCGACCGTGTGTTCAGAGATTTTAAGGCAAAAGAACAAGCCACCTGGCACCTCCGTGCCATTGCCCCAAGTCTCTGATCAAAGATTTGGTGGTTGCTTGTGTTTGTTGAGTTCCTTGAGTTTGTTGTGTTAACCCAATAACCCAAGTAGCTCAAGCAACTCCAGTAACCCAATAACCCAAGTAACCCAAGCAACTCAAATAACCCAAGTAACCCAAGTAACTCTTTATCTATGTTACTGAACCATTTTCTCGAAAATTCCGCCCAGCGTCTTCCGAATAAGGTCGCCCTTATCGGTGGAGATAAACGATTAACCTACTCCGAGATTGACCGGAGAGCCAACGGGGTCGCATGGTTTCTTCGCAGCCATGGAATTAAACGCCAGGACCGGGTAGTTATTTTTCTGGATAACTCGATTGAATCCGTTATTTGTCTTTTCGGCATTCTTAAAGCGGATGCGATCTTTGTCATCCTCAATCCTACGATGAAGGCGCAAAAATTGGGCTATATATTAAACAACTGCCAGGCCAGGGCGCTCATCACCCATACCAGCAAACTCAATGTGGTGTCCAATATTTTCGGTTCTGTTCCGGATCTCCAATTCGTTATCTTCATCGGCGACAAAGCCAAAATTCCGGTCTCCTGTTGCCCTAATCCCATATTCTGGAATGAAATTGAAAATTTGCCTTCGCATTCCGTATTTAACTCGCCACCCCTGCCCGCCCGGCAGGCGGGCGCAACCCGCAACAATGTTTCTTCTCCTCCAACCTTTAACATCGATTTGGATTTGGCCACCCTCATCTATACCTCAGGGTCTACCGGAGAGCCTAAGGGAGTGATGTCGGCCCACCATAATATGGCAGCTGCCGTTCGCAGCATCACCCGGTATCTAAAAAATGTTGAGGAGGACATCATCCTTGATGCACTCCCTCTCTCCTTCGACTATGGGCTTTATCAGATATTGATGGCGTTCTTTTTTGGCGGAACGGTTGTTCTGGAAAAGTCTTTCGCTTTTCCCTATAAGATTATCGAGAAATTGGTCCACGAGCGGGTAACCGGGTTTCCAATCGTTCCTACGATGGCAGCCATGCTGTTGCAGATGGAAAGTCTCCCTCAATTTGACTTCACCTCTCTTCGGTATGTTACAAACACCGCAGCCTCTCTCCCCATAGCCTATATAAAAAAACTCCAATCCCTTTTCCCGCATGTGAAGATCTATTCCATGTACGGATTAACGGAATGCAAGCGCGTTTCCTACCTTCCGCCGGAGCAACTGGATCAAAGGCCGGGTTCGGTGGGGATACCCATCCCCAATGAAGAGGTCTTTGTTGTTGATGGGAATGGCCGGGAGGTCGGACCGGGGGAGATTGGGGAGTTGGTCGTGCGAGGGTTGAATGTCATGCAAGGCTACTGGAATGACCCCGAAGGAACCGCCCGCACCTTTCGTCCCGGAAAATATCGGGGGGATGGAATGCTTTACACGGGCGATTTATTCAAGAAAGATGAGGAGGGTTATTTATATTTCGTTGCTCGCAAGGATGACATGATCAAGACGAAGGGGGAGCGGGTCAGCCCGAAGGAGATTGAAAATGTTTTGTGCGAACTAAAGGGGATTGCCGAAGCGGCGGTTGTCGGCGTACCGGATGAGGTGTTCGGGTCTGCGATCAAGGCTTTTATCGTATGTACGGATGGGGAAGTATTGACCGGGGAGCAGGTGAAAAAATACTGCATGGAAAACCTCGAACCGTTTATGGTCCCCAAATATGTTGAGTTTATAAAGGCTCTGCCTAAGTCTTCTCACGGGAAGGTGGATAAGAAGGCATTGCTGTAAAAAGGAATGAGGAGCTGATCAGGGTGCAGGGTGCAGGGGGCAGGGGGCAGGGTGTTGGGGGTAGGGGGTAGGGGGTAGGGGGTAGAAAATCCGGAAGAATGGAATATCTGTTTTGTTTTTGAAGCTTCTCTTGTATCCATAAGAAAACAGAATGAAAATTCGAAAGGCAAGAAACAGGCAGGTCGTGCAGAGAACTATTTTCCTCCTGGCCTTTCTGGCGGGAGGGGCGCTGCTGCTCTTTTT
The DNA here is from genome assembly GCA_020059605.1 of Deltaproteobacteria bacterium. Taxonomy (GTDB): domain Bacteria; phylum Desulfobacterota; class BSN033; order BSN033; family UBA1163; genus RBG-16-49-23. Next base: position 6,561 of record JAGVBT010000102.1, on the reverse strand, counting down.
CTTTTACCCGGCCGTTCTGTCCGCAGGGGGGGAATACCTGTCTCCCGAGGGGGCTGGGGAGGCGGATGTGGTGATTATCGAAGGCAACGAGGTCATCACAGAACAAATGGTCCGGGCCGGGATAGGGCTGATTTTTTCGGGGAGGGCCAGAAGCCTGGTGGTGGTTTACAAGGAATCCGGGGGAAGGCCCATCGGCCTGCCCGATGCTTACGATCTCTTCCTGAGAGATAAGATTAGCGATCTGGGGCTCAAAAAGGACCAGATCAGGGTCTATATCGTCCCCCAGGAGCATCCCATCACCCTGAATGAAGCGCGGATCGTTCTTTCGAAACTCGCCTCGGATAACATCCGGAGCGCCATCCTGTTGGCTGAAGATTTCCACACCCGCAGGAGCTATTGGTCTTATAAACATCTTGGAGAGCCCCTCGGGGTGAATATCATTGCTTCCCCTTATTTCAGCGAGTTCAAGAAGGACGGCTGGTGGCAAAATTCGGAAGGATTCCGCAGTTTTTTTGGGGAATCGGTGAAGTTTCTCTACTATGTCTTAAATGGGTATCTCCCGTTAAAAAGCCTGGTGACAACGTAAGGTGAACCCCATTGTTGCAGAAATAAACATGCTGAAATACTGCAAAGCCTTGTTCCGTCAGACACGGAGGCCGTTTTTGATGATTACTCAGAACTTCACTGAATGTGATGTCCCGTATGGACTGATAAATACTCTAAAAAGATGCAAATAACAAGGTTTTACTGATGATGGCGTCTGTTTTTTATACAACAACGGGGTGAACATCAAAAAGATGATCCATAAAAGAAATTTATTCTTTCTGTTTTTTAATGCTGCGCTGCTCATGGTGTTTTATCACACCGGTAAGCAACTGACGGGTTTGATATTTAAAAGTGAATTATATTCTCACATCGTTCTCATTCCCATCGTCAGCGGGTACTTCATCTATTTGAAGCGAAGAGTCATTTTATCAGAAGTGGAATATTCGTTCAGGCCAGGTATTGCGGTCATCACCCTTGGATTGCTGCTCTATTTTATCGGGATTGAACAGGGAAACTCGCTCAATCAGAACGACTATTTGTCTCTCATGATTTTTTCGGCCGTCACCCTCCTGGTCGGGGGGGTTGTGTTGTTTTATGGCGTTCAATCTTTCCGGTCTGCAGTATTTCCGCTACTGTTTCTTTTCTTCCTGGCCCCTCTCCCAACGGCGGCGGTTGAGAAAATGATCCTTCTCCTTCAAATGGGGTCCACGGAAGTCACTCATGGATTGTTCAAGCTGACAGGGGTTCCTGTTTTAAGGGAGGGGTTCACTTTTCATCTTTCGGGGATGAGCATCGAGGTGGCAAAAGAATGCAGCGGGATCCGATCCAGCATCGCACTCTTTATCACCGGGATTGTCGCCGGCCAGTTTTTTCTTCGAACCGGATGGAAAAAAGTCGTTTTGGCGTTATCCGTCTTTCCGATCACCATTTTAAAAAACGGATTGCGGATTGTCACCCTTTCCCTGTTAGGGGCTTACGTCGATCCGAGGATTTTAGGCAGTCAGCTTCACAGAAGCGGCGGAATTCCATTTTTCTTCCTTGCCCTCATGCTGCTGGCGCCCGTCATCTGGGGACTGAGAAAATCCGAACGGAAAAAATAGAATATAGGGTATAGGGGGTAGGGGGTAGGGGGTAGGGGGTAGAGAAAAGCGGGAATATTGAAAAAGATGTTACAGGTTGCAAGTTTCAGGTTTCAGGTTTAAAAGGATACGATTCTATTGCCTCAAACCTCCAACAAGATTAATGTGCTGCGGTGGTGCGGTGCTGCAGTGGCTTTCAAATGCTCGCAGAGAGCATCCATCCTACGTTCTTTTTCACAGAACTACGGAGGACAGGTAGCGCAGAGGGCATAGCGTTATGAGGTATAAGTCTTAAGTGTTGAGTGAAAGGTTTCCATTCGAAACTCAAAACTTAGAACTTAAAACTCAAAACTCAAAATCGGAGAAGGAGATCAGGATGATGGAATATTCGGTTAGCCCGGATGGTGAGAGGTTTCCACTTCCCGGTCCGGAGGATTATTTAAAAGAATTTGAACGGTTGCGGGGTTTGACGGAACGCCAGCGCGCCATGGGGCGGGAGATCGTGGTGGTGATGGGGTTGGGATTTGTCGGAGCGGTAATGGCAGCGGTGGTTGCGGATACTACTGATGCGAATGGAAATCCCACTAAGTTTGTGATTGGGATGCAGAGGCCGAGTCATCGGAGCTTCTGGAAGATTCACCTGTTAAATAGAGGCATATCGCCGGTGAGTTCGGAGGATCCGGAAGTGGCGTTGATGATCGAGCGCTGTATCAATGAGAAAAAGACCCTCGTCGCCACCTATACTTATGATGCGTTGAAGCTGGCCGATGTGGTGGTGGTGGATATTCAGTGTGACTATCTTAAAGAGTCGCTGGGAGAGGTGCGCACAGGCCGGGCCGATATGGAAGCCCTTGAGGAATCGATCGAGATTCTTGCCGAGCATATTTCCCCGAACACGCTGGTTTTGATTGAGACAACCGTCGCTCCCGGAACCACGGAACAGATCGCCTATCCCATCATCAAGAAGGCTTTCCACAGAAGGGGGATCAAAGACGATCCTCTCCTGGCCCATAGCTTTGAGCGGGTCATGCCCGGGAAAGACTATGTGGCAAGCATTCGGGAGTTCTGGCGGGTATGCAGCGGGGTGAATGGAGAGGCCACCCGGAGGGTCGTTCAATTTTTAAATGAGATCATCAACACGGAGCAATATCCGCTCACTGTGCTTGATAAACCTATCGAATCCGAAACCGCAAAAATTGTAGAGAATAGCTTCAGGGCAACCATTCTCGCTTTTCTTGACGAATGGAGTCTCTTTGCGGAGAGAAACGGAGTGGACCTCATGAAGGTCATCCAGGCGATCAAAGTCCGCCCGACTCATAGCAATATCATCTTTCCGGGACCAGGGATCGGGGGGTACTGTTTGCCCAAGGATGGCGGCCTGGGGGTATGGGCGTACCGGCACATCCATGGATGGGAGGATGATATTTTTAAAATCACTCCCCTGGCCATCGACATCAATGATACAAGAGGGCTCCATGTCGCCCAGCTTACACGCGACGCCCTCAGGAATATGGGCCGGCCGATAGCCGCGGCAGAGATTCTTCTTTTAGGGGCCTCTTACAGGGAAGACGTGGGAGATACCCGTTACAGCGGTTCTGAGCTCATTGTGAGGCGACTGACCGAGATGGGAGCGGAACTCAGGGTCCATGACCCGTACGTTCTTCACTGGTGGGAGTTTGAGAAACAGGATGAATATCCCGCTTCCTCCCAGAGTTTAAAGCGGTTTTTCCGCGGGCAGGAGAGGCTGAAGAGACTTCCCATCGAGCAAGACCTGAAGAAAGCCCTCTCCGGCACCGATGCGGTCATCTTTGCCGTGCGGCACAAACACTATTTGAATCTCGATCCCGATGAACTGGTCAGAGATGCCGGGAACCCCATTGCGGTCATCGACTGTTTTGGAGTTCTGGACGACGCTAAAATCCGCCGCTACTTTGAATTAGGGTGCGAAGTCAAGGGTCTGGGAAGAGGGCATGTCAAAAGAATCAAAGACCAGGTGAGGGGAAAAAAGCTGGAATGATGAAGTGTTGAGTTATAAGTTTTAAGTGTTGAGTTTAAAAAATCCATTCAAAACTGTTAAATTCGGGTGACGAGTTTCGGGTTACGGGTTTCGGGTTAAAAACGCTAAAGAATAATTGGATAAGGAAGCCACACGCCGCGCAAGCGCTGGCGCTGCGGGGGAATACAGGAAAAGAAAAACTGGAATGATGAAGTGTTGAGTTTAAACAATCCATTCAAAATTTAAAACTCAAAATTCAAAACTGTTTAATCGGATATGCATTTACTTATATATCTTCCATTTTTGGCCGCAGCCTTCAGTTTCGGACTCGCTGTTTTTGTAATCCTGCAGGACCGGCGCTCCTTGGTTCACAGGATATTTGCCGCCGGCATGTTGATCCTGACACTGGAAGCCGTGTTTTCCGGGGTCAGCTTACAGAGCGATCTCCCGTCGGAGGTATTGTACTGGAGTCGCCTGAGATTGATCATGACAGCCTTTTTGCCGGGCGCCTGGCTTCTCTTCTCTTTGATGTATGCAAGGGCAAATTATAAGGAAATCCTTTCGAGATGGCGGTGGATTATCATCTCTGCGTTCGTTGTTCCTCTGGCGATTTCTCCCTTTTTCTGGAAGACTTTTTTCATCGATGAGCCCCTCCGGGAGTCTTCTCTCGTATGGCTGATTCGCCTGGGGAGACCGGGTGATGTTTTTTATCTCTGTTTCCTGGTAAGCGCCGTTCTGATCCTGATGAACCTGGAAAGGACACTGAGAGTCTCAACAGGGCATATGCGGTGGCAGATCAAGTACATGGTGCTCGGGATCGGAAGCATTTTTGGGATTCGAATTTATACGAGCAGCCAGGCCCTTCTTTTTCATTCTTTAGACACCCACCTGGTCATCATCAATCACGGGGCGCTCATCCTGGCCAGCGCCCTCATTTTTAGATCTCTTCTTCGGAGTCGTTTGTTCAATTTAGATTTTTACCTCTCCCATTCCATCCTTTACAATTCTCTTACGATTATCATCGTCGGAGCTTATCTGCTGACGATTGGTATTCTTGCCAAACTCATACAGTATCTGAATGGCGGCGCCTCTTTTTATCTCAATGCCTTTCTTATCTTTCTGGGATTATTGGGGTTATCCATCATTCTTTTATCAGATCGACTTCGGCATAAGATTAAACGTTTCATCGCGATCCATCTCAAGCGCCCTCAGTTTGATTACCTAAAGGAGTGGAGGAAGTTCACAGAGAAAACCTCTACGATCACCCATGTCGAGGATCTGTGCATGACGGTGTCGAGAATGATTTCCGAGATCCTTGAAGTGCTTTCCGTCACGATATGGCTCCTTGACGAGTCGCATTCCCGGCTGAGACCGGTCGGTTCCACGGTCTTCACGGAGACCGGGAAAGGTCACCGGATATCGGAAGAAGCCGAAAAAAAGCTGCTCCAGGCGATAAGAAACCAGGAGATGCCCGTGGATCTTGATGATCCGGATATTTCATGGGCTCAAGATCTCAAACAGTCGATGCCGGACTCCATTCAAGAAGCAAGGGTCCGTTACTGCATGCCGCTTTCGGCGGGAGAAAACCTTCTGGGAGTGATGACCCTGGGTGAGAAGGTCGAATACAAACCTTTGTCATTCGAAGAGATGGATCTCCTCAAGACCATTGGAGATCAGGCCGCCGGTAGCCTTCTCAACCTCAAGCTCGCGGAGGATCTCCGAAAAGTTAGGGAGATGGAGGCGTTCCAGACGATGTCTGCCTTTATGGTGCACGATCTCAAGAACCTGGCCTCCTCCCTCTCGTTGACGATGCAGAACATGGCCGTCCACTTTGGCCATCCCGATTTTCGCAAAGATGTCTTACGGATCATGGACGAGGGCGTCACGAAGATCAATGACCTCTGCGGCCATCTCTCCATGTTAGGCCAAAAGATCGAACTCAAAAGAAAAGAGACTGACCTCAATGAACTGGTGGATGCCGCTATTTTTTCCATGAATGGATCGCCCAACATCTCCATCCGACAAAATCCCGGACTCTTACCCCATCTCATGATCGACCCGGATCAGATCCGGAAGGTTCTTACCAATTTAATCCTCAACGCCCACGAGGCGCTGCAAAGCGGAGGGGAGATCCGGGTGACCACTGCCCAAAGGGATGGTTGGGCCATTCTTTCGGTGAGCGATAACGGATGCGGAATGTCAAAAGAGTTTATCGAAGGATTGCTCTTCCGCCCCTTTAAAACGACCAAAAAGAATGGAATGGGGATAGGCCTCTACCAGAGCAAGATGATCGTTGAAGCCCACGGGGGAAGGATCGAGGTGGAAAGCGAAGAGGGAAAAGGCAGTGTTTTCAGGGTCATGCTACCCCTGAAAGAAAAATGAACTGTTACGAGTTACGGGTTTCGAGTTAAAAAACAAAAAAAGTTACGGGTTGCAAGTTAAAAGATAAACGGTTAAGAGGGTTTCGAGTCAGGGACCCCGGAAGAAAAGAATCTCTTGTTTTGAACTCGTAACCCGAAACACGCAAGTATATTTTGGTGTTATTATGAAAAGCTATAGAGATTTGGAAATATACAAAATATCATATGACTTAGCGATAAAGGTTCATAAATTCTCTTTGACGCTTCCCCAATACGAAATGTATGAAGAAGGAAGTCAGGTTAGAAAATCTTCTAAAGGCGTCACCAATTGCATCGTGGAAGGATATGGGAGAAGAAGGTATAAAGCTGAATTTATTAAGTTTCTGATTTATTCACACGCTTCTTGCGATGAGACTATTCAGCATTTGAATTTCATAAAAGATACTCATCATGATTATCACGAAGTTAAACCTCTCATTGATTCTTATGAAGAACTGGGACCAAAAATAAATAGGTTTATTAACTACGTTGAAAGGGAGTGGAATTCAAAATGGGTTTCCAAAACGAAACCCGAAACCCG
>JAGVBT010000059.1 GCA_020059605.1 Deltaproteobacteria bacterium | reverse complement strand
TCACCCTGAACTCGTTTCAGGGTCTCGTAAGTTCTTGAAACTGTTGGATGCTGAAACAAGTTCAGCATGACGTCTTTCTTGTTTTTTGACTTTTTACGAATGTATCAAAATTGGAAAATGCAAAATGTTTTTTTCTTAAACTTTGAATTGCTAATTTTGCAATTTATAATTTGCAATGGTCTTTTTATCGGTCGATTTCTCCCAGAACAATATCGATGCTTCCGATCGCGGAAACCACATCTGCGATCAAACTTCCCTCGATCATCTTGGGAAGGGCGCTCAAGTTGAGAAAAGAGGGGGGCCGGATCCTCATCCTTAAGGGTCGATTCGATCCGTCACTGACGATATAGAATCCCAGCTCTCCTTTCGATGCCTCCACGCTCGCATAGACCTCTCCCTTGGGCGGCTCGAAACCTTCGGAAGCAATCTTAAACTGCCGGATCAGGGAGGCAATGTCCGTAAGGACCATCTCCTTGGGAGGCAAAACCACCTTCGGGTCATCGGCAAGAATCGGGCCCTTGGGGAGACGGTCCAGCGCCTGTTTCACAATGGAGTTTGACCACTCCATCTCCCTCAAGCGGACATAGTACCGATCATAGACATCGCCCACCGAACCCGTGGGAATGTCAAAATCGAAACCTTCATAACTCGAATAGGGAAAGGCCCTTCTCACATCCCACTTCACTCCTGAACCGCGAAGGGTGGGGCCGGTTACGCCCCAGTTGATCGCATCTTCCTTTGAGATAATTCCGACTTCCTTGGTCCGTTTCAACCAGATCACGTTCTTCGTCAAAAGGGTCTCGTAATCTTTCATGTGTCCCGGAAAGGCTTCAACAAAATTTTTAATCTTCGCCTCGATCCCCTCCGGGAGATCCTTGGCCACCCCGCCAATTCTTAGATAGGTTGGGGTCAGCCTTCCGCCGGCGACTTCTTCAAAAATTCTTAGAATATCTTCCCTTTCTCTAAAGTTGTAGAAGAGAAGGGTCATGGCGCCGATATCGAGCGCATGGGTTCCCAGCCAGATGAGATGGGCGGCAAGCCTCTGGAGTTCAGCCATCATGACTCTCAGGTATTGAGCGCGTTGGGGAACCTCAATGCCCAGAAGTTTTTCAACGGCCAGGACATAGGCCAGATTATTTCCCATTGCATTGGTGTAGTCCAAACGGTCAGTGAGGGGAATGACCTGATGATAGGTCCTGGCTTCAGCCAATTTTTCAACTCCCCGATGGAGGTGTCCGATATGGGGAGTTGCCTTTACAATGATTTCTCCATCCAGTTCCAGCACAAGCCTCAACACCCCGTGAGTGGCCGGGTGCTGGGGACCCATGTTGATGGTCATCAATCGTGTCTCTGCCATTTCAGACCTCGGGGACATAGGGTTTGTCAAAGTCCGGTCCTTCGACCGGGAAATCTTTCCTCAGGGGGTAGCCTTCGTAACCATCCCAGAGAAGAATTCTCCTCAGGTCCGGATGATTCTCAAAGGGAATACCGTATAGATCATACACCTCTCTCTCCAACCAGTTGGCCGCTTTCCAGATCGATTCAACGCTCACCACCGGTTCACCCTCTCCGACCCTTGTTTTCACCCTCAATCGATCGTTGGTCTTGAATGAGTAAAGGAGATAGACCACTTCAAACCGGGGGCTTTGCGGAAAATGGTCCACCCCGCAGAGATCGGTGAGCATATGGTACAGGAGATCGGGGTCGGTATAGAGATATCTACAAATTTCAAAGATATCCTTCTTCGGCACAGTGACATTGACTTCTCCCCGAAAGGTTGTCACCTCCAGCACCGAAGCGGGAAACTTTTCTTCCATCTTTTTGACTGCGGGATGAACTTCAGCCATATCATTCTATCCTTTCATCAATCTCTTCCCGGATAAGCCGGACATTCTTCCGATCCGCAAGGGTCTCCTTCTCGATCTTCTTCTGGAGTTCGATGATCGCTGTAAGGAGCGTTTCCGGTCTGGGCGGGCAACCTGGGACATAGACATCCACCGGTAGAATCTGGTCCACGCCCTGAACCACACTATAAGTCTTAAAAATTCCTCCCGAGCAGGCGCAGGCTCCATAGGCAATGACCCATTTGGGCTCCGGCATCTGTTCATAGATGCGTTTGACCATGGGAGCCATCTTCTTGGTCAGCGTCCCTGCCACAATCATCAAATCTGCCTGTCTGGGAGAAGGCCTGAAAACCTCCGAACCGAATCGCGAAATATCCCACGTCGCCGAACTGGTGACGATCATCTCCAGAGCACATCAGGCAAGGCCAAAGGTCACCGGCCAGATCGAATACTTCCGGCCCCAGTTGACTATTTTATCCAGGACGGGCATCAAAGGGGTTTTTTCAAGGTAGGTTTCTATTCCCATTCCAGCGCTCCTTTTTTCCAGACATAGATATAGGCGATGATGAGAATCCCAACGAATATGGACATTGAAATAAAGCCGAAGACCTTCAACTCCTTAAAGACTACTGCCCATGGATAGAGAAAGACGATTTCGATATCAAAAATCAGAAAAAGCATGGCGATGATGTAGTATTTGATCGGGATCCTGCGGAAAGAGGAACCGTAAGTGGTCATGCCGCATTCGAAGGGCGCCTCCTTGACGAGTGTCTGTTTTCTCTGGCCAAGGAGAAACGAGGCCAGGATGGCAAAGCAGGCGAAGAAGACGGCTATGGCAAAATAAAAGAGGATGGGAAGATAATCAATCAGCATCATACCCCCCTTGTGAAAAGTTTCTTCATTCGAGGAACAACCTACAAGATTGTCCCTTTTTTGTCAAGAGAAATATCGAGAAGAGCAAAGCCAACCCGTACTTAAATAACATATTGTTTTTATTTGATATTTCAATTTTTCTTTCCAGAAATACCCAAAGAGCAAAAAATAATTCGTGAAAAAATTAACATCTTCTAACCCTCATTTCAATAGTAACGATTTATGAATCCTCAGCCCACTTTATTATCTTTAACATTTCTCAACTCGAACTGCGGACACCTTCAGGTCCGTAATCTTCGATTCAGGGTCGAGCACCGTATTGGTGAGAAGATTGACCGGGGCTTCCGCAAAATGGAATTTCGCAAAAACGACTCCCTCTGGCACTCTATCCGTGATCTTCACCTTTGAAACAAATTCTCCTCTCCTGCTTGCAATTTTCACCCTGTCTCCATCTGCCACACTGAGCTTCTTCGCATCGGACGGGTTTAATTCCACAAAGCTCTCCGGACACATCTCGTTGAGGAGTTTGACCTTCCTGGTCATACTGCCCGCATGATAATGATAATAATCCCTCCCTGTGCTCATAATAAACGGGTAATCTTTGTCAGTCACTTCGGGAGGAGGAGCATAATCTACAGGAACAAAGAGTCCTTTCCCTCGAACGATTCTGCCCCTATGAAGGAAAGGCGTTCCCGGGTGATCCATACCAGGACAGGGCCACTGGATGCCTCCGGATTCCAATCGCCCGTAGGTGATCCCGGCGAATGCTGGGGCAACTCTTCTTATCTCTTCAAAGATCTCCTCTTCATTCCCATACTGCATCGGGTAGCCCATTCTGGACGAGAGGTCACAGATGATCTTCCAGTCCGGCCTGGCCTCCCCCGGTCCTTCCAGCGCTTTCCTCACCCTCTGAACCCTTCTTTCGGTGTTGACAAAGGTGCCGTCCTTTTCTAGGAAACAGAGCGATGGAAAGACGACATGGGCCATTCTTCCCGTCTCGGTTAGAAAGATGTCCTGGACAACGAGAAGCTCCAACCCGGCATAGGCCTTCTCCAGATGGGACAGATCGGGATCCGTCACCATGGGGTTTTCACCCATGATGTACATCGCCTTGACCTTCCCATCAAGGGCCGCTTTGCTCATTTCGACTACGGTCAAACCGGGCTTTTCCGAGAGCAAAACTCCCCAGAGCCCCTCGAATTTATCCTTCATCTCTTTTAAGGCGACGCCCTGGTATCCGGGGTATACGGTGGGGAGACAACCCATGTCACAGGCGCCCTGGACATTATTCTGGCCTCTCAGAGGATTGACGCCGCTGCCCGGTTTTCCCAGCTGGCCGCAGAGGAGGGCAAGGTTTGAGATCGCCTTGACCCCGTCCGTTCCCGACGAATGCTGGGTGATGCCCATGCAATAGAGGATGGCGGCGTTTTTCGCGGTCGCGTACATCCGGGCTGCCTTGACCAATTTCTCTTTGGGTATCCCGGTGATCTTCTCCACATACTCCGGCGAATACCGGGAAACCCTCTCCTTCACGGCTTCGAAGCCTTCCGTATTCTGGTCGACAAATGGTTTGTTATAGAGGTTTTCTTGGATGATGACGTGGGCGAGGCCATTGAGCCAGGCAATATCGTCTCCGGGCCTGGGCTGAAGCCAGAGGTTGGCCTCTTCCACCAGGTCTATTTTTCTCGGATCGACCACGATGAGCTGGGCGCCATTAAAGCGGGCGCGATGCCTCAGCAGCATTCCGATGACGGGATGGGTTTCCGTGGTATTGCTTCCGGTGACGAGAAAGAGATCCGCTTCCTGAAGATCCGAAATGGAATTGGTCATGGCTCCGGATCCCAGGGTGGTGGCCAGACCGACCACCGTGCTGGAGTGTCAGAGACGGGCGCAATGATCAATATTATTCGTGCCGATGGCCGCCCGGATCAATTTCTGGAAGAGATAGTTCTCTTCAGAGGTGGCCCTTGCTGAAGCAAGCCCTGTAATACTGTCAGGACCGTGTTTCCCTTTGATTTCATTCAACTTGTCGGCCACATAGGTCAAAGCCTCCTCCCAGCCCGCCTCCCTCAATGTGCCATTTTCCCGGATCAGGGGGGTGCGAAGCCGTTCAGGGCTATTCACAAATTCAAACCCGAATCTTCCCTTTACGCAGAGGACCCCGTTGTTGGTTCCCAGTCCTTCTTTCGTAGTCACTTTGATCATCCGGTTTCCGACCACATTGGCCTCGAGCGTACAGCCCACCCCGCAATAGCCGCATACCGTCGTAACCCTTTTTGCCTGCCATGTTCTTCCCTTGATCGGGCTGACATTCTCCGTGAGCGCTCCGACAGGACATGCCGCCAGGCACTCGCCGCAAGAAATACATCTTTCGGGTCTAACCACTTCAACCCTGGTGTCAAAACCGGTCTCCCGAAGGTCGAGGACTTCCCTTCCTACAACCTCCCTGCAGGACCGGATGCATCGGCTGCAGAGAATACAGCGGTTGGGATGATATTTGATGGCGGGCGTGGAATAAATCCTGTATTCTTTGGCCGGCACATCGACCTGATACTCCGCCTTTTGAATTCCATACTCATAGACATAATCCTGCAGATCGCACTCTCCCCCCTTGTCGCAGACAGGACAATCAAGGGGATGCTTCACCAGCATGAGCTGAAGGACTTCCTTTCTCAACTCCCGAATCATCGGGGTATCGGTTTCGATCACCATGCCATCCGTGGCCTGCGTGTTACAGGCGGTGACAGGATTTTCAAGTCCCTGAACTTCCACCACGCACATCCTGCAGAAGCCCGTTGGGATGAGGCTTTCCATGTGGCACAGCGTTGGTATCCGGAAACCGTTCTGTTGGGCAATGTTCAGGATGGTCGCGCCTTCTTCCGTATCAATAGCTCTGCCGTTAATGGTAATTCTCATTGTGATCATCTCCCGTAAAAATTAAATGCCTCACAGAATTAACTGCCTGTTATCCTTTTGAAGCCTGTTTAGGCCTTGTGAAATATTTAATTAGCCACTATTCAATAGAACAACCCGTAAAATTTGTCAAGAGAAAATTACTGCCGTGTGAGAATTGGGGTTTTGATGAGATGATCTATTGATTTCTGCTTCTGAATGCATCGGCAAACGGGTTATTTGTAAACGTCGCCTTCTGCCTCTGTTTTCTTTCCGGTCTCTTCTCTTCCTTCTTTTTCTCATCCTTTTTTGAACCTGCATCCGAACCGGGCTGGCTACTTTTCATGGAAAGGGAGATTCGCTTTCTCTCAAGGTCCACATCCAGGACCGTGACCCATACCCCTTGATGGACTTTCACAACCTCCGCCGGATTTTTCACAAAACGGTTCGAAAGTTCGCTGATATGGACCAGCCCGTCCTGATGGACGCCGATGTCGACAAAGACACCAAACGCGGCAATGTTCGTCACAATTCCAGGAAGCTTCATCCCGGGTTTTACATCTTGAAGCTTCTCAACCCCTTCTGCAAAATGAAAGGGCTCGAACTGCTCACGGGGATCGCGGCCGGGCTTAGAGAGTTCCGCAAGGATATCATTCAATGTGGGAAGACCCACCTTTTCCGAGACGTATTGCTTCAGATCGATTCTCTTCCGGAATTCCTCCTCGCGAATCAAATCCAGCACCGAGCAGCCCAGGTTCCCTGCCATGGCATCGACAATGGGATAGCTCTCCGGATGGACTGCGCTTCGATCCAGCGGGTTTTCTCCATCCCTGATGCGTAAAAACCCGGCGGCCTGCTCAAATGCCTTGGGCCCCAGGCGGGGGACCCGCCTTAACCCTTCCCTCGATTGAAACGGACCGTGCTCATTCCGGTACTCCACAATCCCCTTGGCGAGCTGTGGTCCCAACCCCGAGACATAGGTCAGAAGCCGTTTGCTTGCCGTGTTCACTTCCACGCCCACATGGTTCACGCAGCTCACCACCACGTCATCGAGACTGCTCTTTAACGCTCCCTGTTCCACATCGTGCTGGTATTGGCCGACACCGATCGACTTCGGGTCGATCTTAACCAGTTCTGCCAGAGGGTCCATCAGCCTGCGGCCGATGGATACCGCTCCGCGCACGGTCACATCCTGATCAGGAAACTCCTCCCTTGCCGCCTCGGATGCCGAATAGACGGATGCGCCGCTCTCGTTGACCATTACCAGTTGAATCTCCTTTGAGAGATCGAGGCCCCTGATAAAACTCTCTGTCTCCCTTCCTGCGGTGCCGTTCCCCACGGCAATGGCCTCTATGCCTAAGCGTTTGCACATCTCGCGGATCTTTGCACCCGCATCGGCTGCGGCCTTTTCGGACTGCAGCGGATAGATGGTTTCGGTATGCAGGAGCTTCCCCTGGCGGTCGAGGCAGACCACTTTGCACCCGGTCCGGAAACCGGGATCGATGGCAAGGATATTCTTCTGGCCAAGGGGTGGAGCAAGAAGAAGTTGACGGAGGTTCTCGACAAAGACCCTGATCGCCTCCTCATCCGCCCGCTTCTTTGTGGCCAGCCGTATTTCGGTTTCCATGGAAGAAGAAAGAAGTCTCTTGTAGCTATCGTGCACGGACATTCTGACCTGCTCGGACGCAAGCCCTTCCCCTTTGACAAAAAGAGCTTCGAGGAGGCCCAGGGCTTCCTCTTCGGGGGGCAAGACCCGCAGTGTGAGAAAGCCCTCCTTTTCTCCTCGCCTCATGGCAAGAATCCTGTGGGATGGCGCTGTGCTCACCGGCTCTTCCCACTCAAAGTAATCTTTGTACTTGATTCCTTCCTCCACTTTCTCCGGAATAACCTTTGACTTAAAAATAGCTTTTGATGAATAGAAATCGCGCATCCTGGCCCGGGCCGTCTGATCTTCATTGACCCATTCTGCGATGATGTCACGGGCTCCTGCGAGGGCGGCTTCCGCGGATTCAACCCCTTTTGCAGGATCGATAAAAGCAGCTGCCTCGGCCAAGGGATCCATGTCCTCCTGTGCAAAAAGAAGCTGGGCCAGCGGTTCCAGTCCCTTCTCTTTGGCGATCGTTGCCCGGGTCCGACGTTTCGGCCGGTAGGGCAAATAGATATCCTCCAGCACGACCATGGTCTCCGCCGACAGGATCTTTTCCTTTAACTCATCGGTGAGCTGTCCCCGTTCCTCTAAAGATTTAAGGATGGCCTCGCGGCGCTTTCCCAGTTCCATGAGCTGATTGAGCCGGTCGCGAACCGCTGTGATGGCAACCTCATCCAGAGAACCCGTGGCTTCCTTCCGGTATCGGGCGACAAAGGGGACCGTAGCCCCTTCATTCAAAAGGTCTGCGGTGGCTTGGACCTGTTTTGGTGTGAGACTTAGTTCTTGCGCAATCTTCGGAATATGTGCTTCGGTCATAACCCCCCTCTAAAAGATGACAAAGAGAATGTGGAAACTTCGGAAACTTCGGGTCAGGCAATCGTAACAGAGTATTGATCGAGGTTCAAGATCTGGTGTCAGGCAATCGTAATAAAGTATTTTTTTCTTGCAAGAAAGGCTCCTCTCTTTCAATGATACGAAATTGGCTATAAAAAATTTTTTAGAAAGAAAAGGGTCTTTCTGTTAAGGGAAATGATTATCATGACATCTCAAGGTCTCGATGAAACATTAATGCTAAGGAAGTTTTTTTGAAAATCCCATACATTGGTTGACCTTTGAAAGGCCTAAAGACTATAATGGTTTTAATATCTTCAAGAGAAAGGAGGATCATTTATGAGAACCATGCTTTTATTTATTTTATTTCTTATCTCTACTTTCCTCAGCCCCTCACCCATGATTGGAGCCGAAACCAAAATCACCTTCTGGACCACTGAGATAGAGAAGGACCGAATGGAGATTCAGAGAGAGATTGCCAATGCGTTTACTCAAAAGACCGGAATCCGTGTTCAGGTCATTCCTGTAGAGGAAAATCTCCTGGCCGAGAGGGTCACTGCTGCCTATGCGGCGAGATCCCTTCCTGACGTGATCTTTCATCCTATCGACTTCACGATCGGATGGGCAGAGGCAGGCATTCTCGATCCTCAATCTGCCACAGAGGTAGTGAGTCAACTGGGTGTCGAAACGTTCGGAAAGGGGCCTTTGAATCTTGCCCGGTTTCAAAACGGTCATGCAGCGGTCCCCATTGATGGTTGGGGCCAACTCCTCCTCTACCGGAGAGACCTCTTTAGTGAAAAAGGGCTTCCGGTGCCCGACCGCTGGGACAATATCCTCAAAGCAGCCCAGGCCCTTCACCAACCGCCTTTGATCTGGGGCTTCGAAGTAGCCACCGACCCCGGACAGATCTACACCCAGCAGGTTTTTGAACACGTTGCCCTGTCCAATGGTATCCGGTTAACCGACTCATCCGGTAAGGTTCATCTGGACACCCCTGAAATGGTCCAGACCCTCGAATTCTACAAATCCCTCGCTCGTTTCACTCCTCCCGGAAATATTTACTGGCTCCACACCCGGATGGACTATCTGTCCGGTCGGGCGGCCATGATCATCTGGTCACCCTTCATCCTGGACGAGCTTTCAGGACTTCGCCGGGATCAACCCGTTATCCCGGATATTGCCAAAGGGAAGCCCGGTTTTTTAGCCAAGAATACCGGGTTTGTAACAGTCATCCATGGACCTAAGGGAACTGCCCAATACGGACAGGTAAACTATCTCGGGATCACACGAGATGCCGAAAGGTCCGCAGCCAAACGATGGGTCGATTTTCTCCTCAACGAGGGATATCTGAAGTGGTTAGGCATGGCAGCAGAGGGGAAATTGCCTGTGCGCAAGGGGACCGGGGAGAACCCCGGTCGCTTCGTTAATGGCTGGATGGAACTGGAGTTCGGGGTGACGACCCGAGCCAGGATATCAGAATTTTATGGGACGGATTTGATCAAATCGATGATGGACGGTGTGGACGGCTTCAATCGCTGGGGATTTGCTGAAGGGAAAGGAGCGCTCGTCTCCAAAATCTATGGAACGAAGATCATTCCAGAAATTTTGAAACGATTCCTCGATGGAGAACTGGACGCAAAGAGGGCTGTACGGATGATGGATGAGCGGGTGAAGGCCCTTGAAGGAACCCGTTAAGAATGGAAATGGTATGAGCCCACGGGTTTCTACTCTCTTTGAAAAGGAGTCGCGGCTGGCCTTCTGGATGCTCGCCCCTACCTTTGCCGTCGTTCTCGGTTTTGTCATCTTCCCGGTCGTCTGGAATCTCTGGCTCAGCCTCAAGCCGGTCTCCCTGGAGGATCTTCGAGGGATCTCTCTTTTTCAATTCAATCTGACCCTGAAGAATTTTCAGAAGGTCTTGACCGACCCGGAATTCATACCGACCCTACTGACCACATTGATCTATACCTTTGGAGGGAGTATCCTCTCCGTTTTTATTGGATTGATAGCCGCCCTACTCGTCCATCAGGAATTTCCCGGCAGAGGCCTTCTGAGGGGACTTTTTATCTCTCCCTATATCGCTCCGGTGGTGGCTGTCACCTTCACATGGAGTTTTATCCTCGACCCTCAGCTCGGTTTTTTTAACTGGTTTGCCGTGGAGAAAGGCCTGCTGGATCAGCCGATCCCGTTTCTTTCACAGCGATGGTTGGAGCTGAATTTCTTCGGGGTCATGTTGCCTATTCCCCTGGCCCTGACCTCGGTGATCCTCTTCGAGGGATGGCGTTACTTCCCTTTTGCCTTCCTCTTCATTCTCGCAAGGCTCCAGGCCATTCCGGAGGACCTCTACCAGGCGGCATCGGTGGACGGGGCTAGCCCATTTCAGCGGTTCTATTACATTACCCTGCCCCAGCTCTCAACGGTTCTCTCCACCCTTTTCCTTTTCAGGTTCATCTGGACCATCAACAAATTTGACGATATCTTTCTTCTGACAAGGGGGCAGGCAGGGACAAAGGTTCTGACCATCAAGGTCTATGATTATGCTTTTGGGGAATTGAATATCGGGGCGAGTTCAGCCATGGCCATGGTGCTCTTCGGGATTCTTTCCATCTTTCTCTTTTTCTACTTTCGCTGGATTGCCAAGGAGGTCTGATAACACTGGACGGAGGGATTGCGTAGGGGTGAGATCAGAGACCATTGTCCATCAGAAGGGAGATGTCAGGGATGAGTCGTGAGCGTCTGGAAAGGACCATGATCAGAGTGCTCAGGGTGGGTGGCCTCCTCTTCTTCATCGTCATGGTGGCCTTCCCTTTCTACTGGATGATCGTCTCCTCTTTCAGGTCTCTGGAGGAGATTCTCATGAAGCCCTCGAACCTCGGGCTAAACATTCGCCAGATCGATTTTCGCGCCTATTACGAAGTCCTCTTTGAGCACGGTTTTTTGCGATACATCTCCAACAGTTTTTATGTCTCCATTTTCACCGTGATCTTTTCCGTGACCCTGGCCACCGTGGGAGGATATGCGGTCACCCGGCTCCGGTTTCGCGGCCGTGCCTTCATGTCCTACAGCATTCTGATCATCTACATGTTTCCGGCCATTGTGATGGTGATCCCTCTCTATGTTGTCTTTTCAAAGATGGGATGGAGGGATTCGATCCACATCCTCATCCCCGTCTATCTGGCCCAGACGCTTCCTGTGGCCCTCTATATGCTCCGGAGCTACTTCCAGAATCTTCCCTCTGAGATAGAGTCCGCGGGACTGATTGACGGATGCAGCCGTTTCGGCGTGATCTGGCGGATCGTCATTCCCCTTTCTGCACCTGCCCTGGCCAGTGTGGCCCTTTATACTTTTATGATCGCCTGGAATGAGTTTCTTTTCGCCTTCATGTTTCTCGATACCCCTGAAAAATTTACCCTGTCCAGGGGAGTGGTCCAGCTTGCCGGAAGCGTCCACCTTTCCAAACAACTCGTCATGGCCGCATCGGTCATGGTGACCGTTCCCATCCTGGTTCTTTTCCTTTTTTTCGAACGCCACCTTGTTAGGGGTTTGACCGCGGGTGCGATGAAAGGCTGAGGGCTTTAACCTTTTTTCAATAATAGAGATCCTCCATTCGCTTGAGAAAAGACGGGTTAGAAAGGGACGTTTCTTTCACCTAAAAGAGTGAAGATAGGAAAATGAGGGGCACTTCTCTATTTTAGAAAATATGAAGGGGATATTGTTGAAAATATTCACTTATTAAATCTTCCCATATAGGGGCAAACCATCGTAATAAAGTGTTTTTTCTTTCCCTTCTTGGTCAAATCTTTTTTCAGCTTGTATGGGAACCGTTAGGCTGCCAGATTGCGGAGCATGTTCCGAGCGAAGCGAGGAATCTCCGGGTTTGCTTCGGCTTCGCCTCGCAGCCGCTTCACTCCTCGTCTCCAATTTAGTATTGACTTCGGTATAACTTCTATCATAATGATTTTATGAAAACAGCCATATCCATTCCAGATGAAATATTTCGGGAAATAGAAAGGTTTTCTAAGAAGCATCCGTATTCGAGAAGCCAGGTGTTCGTGATGGCGGTCAAGGAATTCTTAGAGAAATTGAAATCCAGGGAACTTTTCAACGCTTTGAACGAAGTGTATTCAGAGCCCGAGTCTTTAGAAGAAACAACTTTAAGAGAAAAAAAACAAAAGGCACTATTCAAAGAAAATACTGAAGATGGAATCGTAAAAAATCGTTATTACCGGGCTTGCGCGCCGTAGCGCTTCAGCGCGCAGGTGTGAAACTTGTCCTCGAAGGTATCAATCGGGGAATGGGAATCCAGAAGTTTTTATTTTACGATTGCCTGGCCCTCATTTTTGACCCTCATTCTTTGCGAAGCGGGTTTGTATTTCGACCAGGTGGTTAGTCAGATTTTAAACAAAGATTATGAGATTAAGAAAGCACCTGAGAATAAGGTTTGTAAGGAATGTGATCTTCGGGTATATTGTGGCAGAGAAAGAGTCATCCAATTGGGTGAGAAAGAAATTGGAGACAGATGAAACAAACAGACCTTGATATCCTTCTCCGGGAAGGAGAAGGCTCAATGTTGGAATATAAGGAGTCCCCCTCTTCTTCATTTGCCCGGGACCTCGTCTCCTTCGCTAACAGTTCAGGAGGAAAGATCCTTCTGGGAGTCCGTGACGATGGAACGGTTGTCGGCGTCAGAGACAGTAATAAGTTACGAGCCCAAATCCAGGACATTGCCAGAAACTGCGATCCTCCGGTAAAGATTCTAATTGAGACGGTGGGAAAAGTAACGGTGATAACCGTCCGGGAGAGCGAAAGTAAACCCGTCCAATGCCGTGAAGGGTTTTTCTGGCGTCAAGGAGCAGTTACCCAGAAGCTCTCACGGGACGAGATACGGGATTTTTTCCGGAGCGAAGGAGCCATCCGCTTTGATCTAACCGTTTGCCCGAAATTCCGTTACCCTGAGGACTTCGACCGTGAAAAATTTGATGCCTGGATTAGACAAAGCCGAATCACTCCAAGAAGAAAGATTGATGATGTCCTGGTGAATATTGAGGTCGCTGAGCGTGCCGGGAAGCGTCTCGTCTTTCGAAATGCAGGAGTTCTCTTCTTCGCTAAGGATGTTAGACATTTCTTCCCTCAGTCCTATATTACGTGCCTTCTTTCAAAAGGAATGGACAAGGTTAACATTCTGGATCGTAAAGATTTCGCCGGTGGTCTGGTAAGCGACATCGAGGAAAGCCTGCGGTTTGTTGAGAGGAATACACGGACTGGCTACCGCATCGAAAAGTTGAGGCGCGAAGATGTTCCTGAATACCCCATGCGAGCCCTGCGTGAAGCCATTACAAATGCTGTCATGCACCGGGACTACTTCGAAGCTGGGGCAAATGTCTTCGTTGAAATCTATGACGATCGGATTGAAATCAGTAACCCCGGAGGCTTGCCAAAGGGGTTGAGTAGAGAAGAACTCGGCACTCGCAGTGTAAGAAGGAATCCGCTCATCGCTGACCTTCTTCATCGGATTGCTTTAATTGAAAAGGCAGGGACAGGAATCCGGCGTATGATAGAGGACGCAAGGAAGCAGGAGTGTCCTGAACCAAAATTCAAAGTGAATGGATTCTTTACAGCGACCTTCTGGCCAAATATTGAAATAGCCCGCAGGATCACCCCGCAACTTACAGGGGAAGTTACCGAACAAGCTGCCGAACAAGTAGGTGAGCAAGTTAATGAGCAAGTTAATGAGCAAGTCACGATCTTGAAGTTCTGCTCAATACCTAAACGAAAGCAAGATATCCTCGCCCACTTGGGACTGAAGCCGGTTTACATGAATTTCAAACGGCACATTCTGCCACTGGTCGAGCAGGGGTCCCTCGAAATGACTTTCCCTGACAAGCCGCGAAGTCCGAAACAGCGTTACCGAACGACTGATCTTGGGCGTAAAGTGTTGGCCCCATGGAGTGGAGGAAAAACAAAATCCCCCTCTCCCCTGGAGACTGTGTCGTAATTGGGTGAGGGGTAAAGAAGAGAACGGTATGGCGAAAATTGAAATAACCAAAACCGAGCTGGTGTGGGCGGGGAAATATTTGAGAAAAAATCATAAATGATGACATTTGCCTTGGGCATGCCTGGATAAAAATGAATGACAATCGAGAGGTTAACAAACCAACCTATTTACCCCAAAAAAGTGCAGCGAGATTGCCCTCGTTTTCGGTTTTTGGTATAAATAGGTCAACTTCCATGAGGATTAAAAATTCAAGATCGGGGTCGAAAGCTGACTTCGTAAAGACCAGCTTTTAAGGGAAGTGATCGAGAATTTGAGGAAAACTAAATCAAGAAAAGAAAAAAATACTTTATTACGATTGCCTGATAATCATTTTTCTCCCAAAACTGCAGCGCCGATTTATTTTTTGAAGACCAGACCCAAGAAGGATCATGGTAACGGGTTCAGGTTCGGAAAGATTCATGATCATTCATCATACTTGACGAGAGCCTGCGCCAAGTAGCTCAGGTTTTTGCCACTAAGAAACGGTGCCCCGAGGGGGTGCCAACCCTCAGCCAATTTCTCCTTAACCTCACCCGTAAGATTTTCAATGATGCCTTCCCCTTCTGGCAAGACGATAGTGTAATCGACTACTCTTTTCATTGCAATTAGTCCCTCCTTTGTTGATGTTGGATTGTGGTTGGTGTCTCAATTGATAATCTAATTATTCGGCCTCCAAGAAAGTCTCCCTTTCTGACCCGGATGAATTGCCCCCTTCTTATTTCTCCATTCAAATATGACTTCAATACGCGAAATCTTTATTTTTCGTGCAAGGTACAGAGCTTTTTCCCATGAATCGTTTGAATCCTCCCCTTGAATGGAAATTCCTATATCAGGGTATTCGCGATAACCCTCTTCCGTTTTTGACCCCTTAAAAATATTGGAATGAGTCTCCTTCTTCAGAGCTTCAAAACTACCGTAATATTTTAGTGCATATTTGTGAACGGCATAAACTAGATTGTTCCAATTCCGTATGTCGTCATCACCAAGCCATCCTTCAAAAATCTTTGTATGAGTAAGATCGCCAGGATTATCGGGGTCTAGAATCATAATAGGGTCTGGGAGATCTGGCTCTTCCTTTTTAAGTCCCATTTTGTTTTTTAAAAAGACCGCCGTGTTATATTTGCTCTGCCTGCGGTTGACGATCTCAGTTCCTTGCATACAGACGCCATCCCATTCCTTATTGATGCGCCTCCAGTCGATTTTTGATAAATCTTGCAACCGAGATGTCCATTCCGTTGGATATTCCTGTAAGAGAATTTTCCCCATTGCCCCAAGCCCCCACAAAACCACAGCGTGGGAATTGACATACTCTGCTCGTAATTCGGATGGCCTGAGATACCCCTCCAGAACCTGTTTCCATTGGGGAATATTTGCTCCTACAGTTTCCCAGTAGTCTAATGTGATTTTCGCCTTCTCGTCGTATTGGTTTTCATGGGTAACTTCTCCAACCAGTTGCAGTGTGGCGTCATAGATAGCACTGAGGGTGAATAATTTGGGCGAACGAAGTGGGAGTGAAACTCGATCCTTATCAACCATGTTCCTAAACACAGGGACTTTCTCTGCCGCTTCTAAGACGATCTGAGCCAATAAGTCTCTGTGGTCATAAAGGATATTCAATGATTTGGAGGTTACCTTCACTGTTCGATTTAGGTCGGAGAACATTTGTTGCATCCGGTCCAGATCCTCAAAAGGGAAGAAAACAACGGAAATTGTCTCGCTTCCAAGAGTTGGATTCTGCTTCATAGCCTCTATTATGGCAGCCATCCGATGCTGACCATCGTTAATGACAAACTGGCTCTCAAGTGGTAGCTCCAGCAAGCCCATTTCATTGCTTTCGGTTGAAGGCTTGAAGGAGGGTTCTCCACCAAACGAAGCAGTTAAGGAAGAGAATAGATATCCATCCTCGTTATCAAGAATATACTGCGTGATCTCAGGAATGCGGGCTCTTTGAAGGACCCGCTGGGCTCTTTGCTCGGGCGGAAGTTCCTCCCATTCATGGAAAGAGAATATTTTAGGTATTAAGTTGAGCTTGATCATCGCCGCATAATAATCACGTTTGCCAATCCTGCCTCGCATTGCTGGAAATGTGATTTTCATATTAACCTCCCTTATTTCGATTTTTAGGTATAAAATATCACGTTGTTTATCGATTGTCAAGCATAAAATACATATACACATGCAAATTGTTTATCAAACATTCTGTCTCAATTCCCATGAACCGACTTCATGTTTTCTAACATTGCGTAAATACTAAACCTTTCTGGTATTTAAAAATCTTTGAAAATAAGCATTTGAAATTCCTGGGGAAAAAGCGGGGTGCATAATTGAGAAGGTTAGGCTCGTGCTCAAAAGCGTCATTGGCTAAATTCAACGAGGGAACATTCAATAGGCAATTCTCGCTGAATTTTCCCTATTCCTGGCACTCATGTTGCCAAATAAATTCCCTTGGCAGCAGTTTGAGCATTATTGGTTGCTTCACTTCATGGTAAAAGGGGAATATGGGGTTTGGCAATCGCAATAAAGTATTTTTTCTTTCCTTTCTTGGTCAAATCTTTTTTCAACTTCTCATAATGGCAAAAGGGCGTCAGGCTGTACTTTTCACTACATACATTAATTTGTCTCCCAAACTTCCTAAAACGATTCTCGGTGAAAATACTGCAAGATTCTTCAGTTGCTATCGCTTCCTTCGGCTGTGCTCAGGACAAGCTCTTCAGAATGGGTGCACGACAAATTTATGGGTAAATAATTTAAGCTGAGGCTCGTTGTTCCCAAAAATCCTCCCAGCGATTACTGAGAATGCAGCATCGTAGATCTAT
>JAGVBT010000101.1 GCA_020059605.1 Deltaproteobacteria bacterium | reverse complement strand
TTCGACAGGCTCAGGTCGCTTCGACTCGCAACCGAGGTGAGCGGTGATGGCTAACCAAACGACAGAATATGTCTTGTCAATTATGGACTCCTTAGTAAAACAAATATACATTCGGGGGGGAAGCATGGCCGAACCTGTTATTCGGATCATCGATTTGTGGAAGAATTACAGTGAGGATGGTTCAGGAGTTCCTGCTCTCTGTGGAACCAACCTCGAAATTAAGAAAGGGGAGATCGTCGCCCTTTTCGGAAAGAGCGGGTCCGGAAAAAGCACTCTCTTCAATTTGATTGCCGGTCTTGACCGCCCGACAAAGGGCCGGATCGAAGTGGAGGGCCAGGATTTGGAAGTCCTGGGAGAGGGAGGCCGGACGATGTTGCGCCGGATGAAGCTCGGATTCATCTTTCAATTCTTTAACCTCCTGCCCACGCTCACCGCCTTCGAAAATATCTTTCTCTCCCTCGAACTCGCTCAGCAATCCAAACCGGAATTGGCTTTTCATGCCCTCAAAGAAGTTGGCTTAGAGGGTAAGGGGAAAAGATTTCCCAATGAACTTTCAGGAGGAGAGCAACAGCGTGTTGCCATTGCCAGGGCGCTGGTAAAACGGCCCTCCATCATCCTGGCGGATGAACCCACGGGAAATCTTGACACGACTACGGGGAACCAGATCCTCGACCTGCTGACCCGGAGGTGCCATGAGTTTGAAACCACCCTGATCATGGCCACCCACTCCCAGCTGACTTGCAGTTACGCCACCCGGATCCTCCGGATGATTGATGGGGTCGTCAAAGAGGAAACCTCCTGTGAGGAGATCGCCCATTGAAGATCGTTACGAAATCATTTCTTCGGTATCTTCCGAGGAGACTCAGCCTCAGTTTGCTTCAACTGATGGGAGTGGCTTGCGGGGTGGCCGCAGTTGTGGGCATGACCCTTTCGGCTCAAACTGCCCTGAAAAGCTTCAGCAAGGCGATCGAATTCTTGAGAGGCAAGGCAACCCATTCGATCCAGAGGCCTGTTGGCCCCATGGAAGAGAGTTTCCTTTCAAGCCTGGCTCGTGATCCGGCAGTGGAATGGTTTTCACCTGTCATTGACCGCCAACTGAGCCTTGAAACCGGTTCGCCTGTCCGACTTCTGGGGATCGATCCGTTTTTAGACAGGCCCCTCCGTCCCGAGCTTGCACAGGTTGAATGGCTTGGCAAGAAAACGGATGTTGCGGAGAACCTCCTCTCTTTTCTGACGGATGAGAAAGCGGTATTTGTTGATCAAGATCTAAAGGAAGAAATTGGGATCACTTCTGAAAAAACGATTGACACCACCAAAGGAACTCTCCACGTGAAAGGGAGTTTCCCCAATCCTTCAGGAGAACCCCTGATGATCATGGATATTGGCCATGCTCAAAAAATCTACCAGCTCCAGGGCTATGTCGATCGGGTAGATCTGATTCTGTCGGATGAATACGGCTTCAGTTCCCGGTGGAATAAAGGTTTTCTCATCCAGTCGTCCCGCCAGAGAAGCGAGACCTTCTCCGGTATGCTCCAGGCATTTCGTCTCAACCTCGAGGCCCTTTCTCTGTTAGCCCTTTTTGTGGGCGTCTTTCTTATCTACAACACGGCGATGTTCACGGTCATCAGCCGAAGGCGCGATACCGGGATCTTAAGAAGTCTTGGTGCAAAACGATTGGAAATTTTTGTGGCCTTTCTCTCCGAGATTCTTATCCTCGGCGTCATTGGCGGCGCTCTCGGGGGTTTGATCGGTTATTTTTTAACCCAACTTCTAACCGGCCTGATCGGTAGCAGCATCAGCAACCTCTATTTCTTTCTACGACCGGAACCCGTCGCCTGGTCCAGCTGGATCCCGATCACCGGAGTTCTTCTGGGATGCAGTGCCAGCCTGTTCGGTGGAATCATTCCTCTTGTGGAGCTCATCCGGATCAACCCGGTACAGGCCATGAGTGGCCGGGTCGCAAGCCGGGAGAGCGCTCGAAAAGCGAAAAAAGTGGCTCTGGGTGGTCTTTTTGTTCTTTTATTGAGCTTGCTTCTTTTTCTCTTGCCGGGAGCTCACATCTATGTTGGTTTTGCCGGTGTTTTCGGTTTCGTTCTGGGAGTCAGCCTTCTCACTGGAATTGTTTTGCTCGTCTTCCATCCGGTCGTTAAAAAAGTTCTCCAAATATTAGGGAAACTTCCCGGAAAAGTGGCCGCAGGGAATATTCGCCAGAATTTGGGCCGAACGGGTGTAGCTATTGCCGCCTTCATGATCTCCCTTTCCATGTCTATCGGTCTCAGTGCCATGATCGGAAGTTTCCGGCAATCGTTGATCTGGTGGATGGATACCCAGATTCGGGGGGATCTTTATATCGGGAAAATCCTGGAGGCGGAAGTTCCCGAAGATTTCTTTGAAGAGCTCCGGAAAATAGAGGGATTGGGCGGAGTCCATCCCTACCGAAATGTCCTGACACTCTATCGAAACACCTCCATCAATGTCAGTGCCGTTGATGCAAGGGTCCTGGAAAAATATGCACAATTCGGCTGGTTGAAGGGTGGAAATGAAAACTGGGAATCGGTCAAACAGGGGGGGGTCATCGTCTCCGAAAGTTTTTCACGCCGTTTCGGAATGAAGTCAGGCGACATCATTACTCTGGAAGGCAACCAGGGACCTGTTGATTTTAAGGTGGGAGCGATATTCTACGACTATACCACAGAGCACGGGCTGGTGATGATGGACCGACCCACCTTCATCAAGACCTTCGGCGACCGGACGCTTAATAACATCGGCATTTTTATCGATCCGGACCATCCCCGCCGGGCGGAACTCCTTCAGGAGGTCAGAAGAAGGGGGGAGGCGAGAGGTCTTCCCGTCCTCACCGGCGCCCAGCTCCACGAGGAGATTCTTGAGGTGTTTGACACCACGTTTGCGATTACCCGTTCGATGCGGGTCATTGCGATCATCGTTGCCTTCTTCGGCATTGCGGGAGCCCTGCTCACCCTCTTCATCGAGCGAAGCCGTGAATTCGGGATCTATCGTGCCCTGGGATTTTCAACAAGCCAGGTGGCCAGGATGACCTTGATGGAAGGCCTTGGGATGGGATTGGTCAGCTTTTTCCTTAGCATCGCCGTAGGCACGGTTCTTGCGGTTCTCCTCATCAAGGTAATCAACATCCGAAGCTTCAACTGGACCATCTTTTATTACCCTGCGTTGAAACCCTATCTCCTCACCGGGGTGACAGCCATCCTGGCCAGTATCGGGGCAGCGGCCTATCCGATCTGGAGGGTCTATCGTACTTATCCTCAGATTCAGATCCGAGAGGAGTAGATAAAATACAAAAATATTTCTGTAAAATAAAGTCTCTGGGGTAGGGCAAGGGCAAGGAGGCCAGTTTTGTCTATAGGTTAAGGCGATGGGTACAGAGATGGCATGAAACGATACTTGAAAAAATCCTCTTTAGGTTTATTCTCCGTTCTAATACTGATGGGTTGTCTCTATCAGGGTTTCACCTTCCTTGTTCATGCCGAGGAGTGGAGGCAGGCCATCGGACCATGGAAATGGGTTTTCCCAAAGGATCATGGATCCCACCCGGAATTCAGAACGGAATGGTGGTATTTCACCGGCAACCTCACCGACTCTTCAAAAAACCGTTTCGGGTACCAGCTCACTTTTTTCCGGCAGGGGGTGCTCTATAAGGCGAATGATCCAAATCATCCCTGGGCGATCCGGGATGTCTATCTTGCCCATTTTGCGCTGACCGATGTTTCTTTGAACCAGTTCTGGTTTGCTGAGCGCGTCTCTCGGCAGGGTCCGGGGTTCGCAGGGGCAGCGGAAGACGGCATGCACGTCTGGCTCCTCAACTGGATGGCAAGAATGGAAGGCAATAGAATTAAAATTGAGGCGCGTCACCAGGGGATGGAACTTTCTCTTGATCTTGTCCCCCGAAAACCTCTCGTTTTTCATGGAAAGAACGGCCTCAGTCAAAAGGGACCACAGCAGGGTCAAGCCTCATACTATTTCTCTTATACGAATATGGCCACGGAAGGATGGATCAAGACGCCGCAGTCTCCATCAATCATCTCTGTAAAAGGAACCAGCTGGTTCGATCATGAATTCGGTTCAAATCAGCTCGCTCCAGGCCAGGTTGGCTGGGACTGGTTCAGCCTCCATCTCTCTGATGGGCAGGAGTTGATGGTCTATTTCCTCCGCCGGAAGGATGGTTCCATGGAACCCTCTTCATCAGGCACACTGGTCAAGCCTTCAGGTCATACCCTTCACCTCAAGCTCTCCGATATCAACCTTGAAGTCCTTGATTACTGGAAAAGTCCGAAAAGCGGCGGAAGATACCCGAGCCGCTGGAGAATGAAGGTGCCATCCGGCGGGATCGAGTTGGAACTCACCTCCCTTGTCGCTTCCCAGGAACTCCTGACGGAAGGCTCAACAGGAGTGATTTATTGGGAGGGCGCAGTTGCCGGAAAAGGAACATCCGGAGGCAGACCCATCACCTGCGAAGGCTATGTTGAACTTACAGGATACGCGGGGAGTCTGGGAGGACTCTTCTGATCTCTCATCCCTCAAAGCACGCCTTGGGGAGGCCGAAGAGGTCAAGCGCTTCATAGAACCTCTCTATCTTAACCGAGAGATCCCGGATGGCATGAAAAGTTGGAGCGGGAAGCCGGAGGGTTGTTCGGGCGACGATGTCTTCATAAAGATTATGCCTCAGGTAGGAGGGATCATTTTCGCCGAACCAGATCTTGGCTTCCCAGGATTTCTGATCGAAGGAAATGGTTTCGAAATCCTTCCCCGAAAGTTGGAGCGATTCACCAGGTGAGACAAAAGCCAGTATCCCATGGTTTGACGCGGATTTTGTCGAGAGATTGGCATACATGCATATGAACCGGCCGCCAAACGGAACCGAACGAATTGAAAAATGAAACCCGTCAATATTGCTTTCGATACATTCCTGCAGAAGGAAACCCTGAAGGTCCGGTTTCAGGCTCAATAGGTCTTTGGAATTTTTAATTCTCTGTAGCCCTCTTCCTCCCCGTCCGAGGCGCCGCTTCAGAACCAGAGTTCCTTTCTGCTGAAGGAACCTTTCGGCCCCGGCCAGGCGGATGGGATCAAAGATCATGGTTTCGGGTATGGGGACGATCGAATGGATCAACTGGTACTGAATCCACTTGTCCTCAAGCCTCAACCCGGGATGGAAGGTTCCCGGGAAAGGGCCCATGCCATCCATCCATATCTTGAAGGGTTTAAGACTTTCGATGAATGGAAGACCATGAAGATACTCCCGGAAAGACTTCCCATAGACCTCGCGCGAGGTATGCTCGATGACCTCGAAGATGCCTGATGATCTTCCGAGGTAAACCTGGTGAGTGAGCTCATATTCCTGGGCTCCGCCGGGCAGGCCAACATTCACCTCTATGACAAAAGGCTTCAATTCCGAGGTAATCAGGAAATCGATTCCCAGATACATCACTTATCATCCTGAATAAAAATTCTTCCGCTCACACCCCGGCAGGGAGGCCTACGCTGACACAGTCCGAAGAATTTCCTGATCACTTTTTGGATCCCGCTTCTCCCGGCTCTTCCCGAAGGATCCCCCGGGCGTAACACTGAAAAAGATCCGGCTCGAAAAGATCCCCCTGAAGCTTGGCCCGATAACGGCATCCGCCCCTGCATTCTTCAATCACGGAGCAGCTGCATCTCAATTCTTTTAATTGAATGCGCGGAATCCGCTCCCAACAAACCCTGAGCCCTTCATCTATAGATCCAACAGGCTCCTCGCTGAAGAGGCCGCACTTTGCGACCGTTCCATTGGGAAGGATGGCGCAGAGATGGGCGCCGCAGGTTTCATGATGTTCTGCTCCGTGGAGCCCTCCGCCAAAGCCGTATTGCAAAAGGGACCCGGCCTCCTGGGGTAAAACCCAAAAGTTTCTATTCTCCTCCATTCTCCCGGCGATGCATGGAATATCCACATTCCATTCTTCAATATTCTTCGATTGGATGAAGGAAGCCATTTCGTCGAACTCTTTTAAATTGTTTCGATGAATCATCGTGGCAATGGAAACCCGGATGTTGGCCGCTTGAAGATGGCCTATAGCCCGGATCGTCTTCTCGAATGTCCCCTCTCCTCGAAGAGATTCATGGCCCTTCTTCATCCCGTCGAGGCTCAATTGAACCTCATGGACACGAAGCTTTTTGGCATTATCTTCAGTAATTAACGTGCCGTTTGAAAGCATGACGGAACGAAACGGGTACTCCCCCAGGACCTCATTAATTTCCCAGAAATCGGGATGGAGCAAGGGCTCTCCTCCCGATAGAAGAAGTCTTAGGCCTTGGATCTCTTCAAATTCTTTTAATACTTTTAAAATCTTCCCGAAAGGAAAATCCTCAAGGAAACCATCTCCAAGATAGCAGTGGCGGCAGTGGAGGTTACAGCGATCGGTTAGCTGGAATTCGAGATACCGAAGAGAGGGAACGGGCGAAGGATGGGTAAGGATGTCTCTCCTGATAGGGCTCTCTGAGAGGACGATCAGATTCTCGGAGAGACAGTATTGAATGAACTCCTCATCTTCTTTTTTTACGAGGGCGCTTTCCCCTTGAGAACATCTCAGGAGAAATTGGAACGCATCTTCACCCAGCTCGTAAAGTTGATCGTTTTCGATGTCATACAGGCAGGGTTCTTCGAGTCTCTTCAGCGAACAGTGGGGGGCAATTTCGAAGAACTTATTTTCGTAAAACATCTTCGATCTCTTCGGGAGTAATCGTCCCTTTTTCGAGAAGGCCTTTCAGAATCTTATAGGCGCCGCATTCCAGGTCCTTTTCGGACTCCTTGTAGAAATCGCAATGGTTACAGATGAGATGAATGAGGGATTCTTTATCCAGGGTCATGATGGAACCTCTTAAACTATTCATAACCTTAGGACCGTTTCAATTCAAGCCTAACAAACCATTTGAACATTTGGGACTAACATGGTTAAAATAGACGATAATGAATAAGCCGAGCCCCCGATCTTTCCTCACAAACCTTCGAAGGGATTTCCCCTGGTCTAAGAAACTATGGCTTCTTCTCAGAAATAATTGGATCAAAATAACCCGTTTTCGATCCTGCTGCGGCCATCCCGGAGAACCGGGCTGTTGAAAGACGGAGGAGGAAAGGCCTCGGTGAGGCCTCATTGGGTGAGGAGGTTATGATGGAAAAGAAAATCAGGTTAGGCATCAGTGCCTGCTTGCGGGGGGAAAATGTCCGTTATGATGGAGGTCATAAACTGGACCGGTTCCTCACCGATACCCTGGGGCAATACGTGGAGTATGTTCCTGTCTGTCCCGAGGTGGAATGCGGGCTTCCCGTTCCAAGGGAGTCGATGCACCTCGAAGGAAATCCCGAGTCTCCCCGGTTGGTCACCTCAAAGACAAAGCAGGATATAACAGAGCGCATGCTCAGTTGGGCCAAGAGACGAGTGGTTGAGCTTGAAAAGGAAGGACTTTGCGGCTTTATTTTCAAAAGCGATTCTCCGAGCAGCGGCATGGAGCGGGTCAGGGTCTATGACGAAAAAGGCATGCCTATTAAAAAAGGGGTAGGCATGTTTGCAAGGATCTTCATGGAACATTTCCCCCTCCTGCCAGTAGAGGAGGAAGGCCGCCTCCATGATCCGAGGCTCAGAGACAACTTCGTTGAGCGAATCTTCGCTTTGAAAAGGTGGCGGGAGGTATTGGCAAAAAAGGAAAGCCGTGGAAACCTGGTGGACTTCCACACGCACCATAAATTGTTTATTCTTTCCCATAATCCAAAGCATTACCAGATCTTGGGGAAGCTTGTCGCAAAAGCAAAAGAGATTCCAACCAAGGAGCTTTATCAAAAATACCAGGCCATTCTCATGGAAGCCCTTCAATTAAAGACCACCCCAAAGAAAAACGCCAATGTCCTGATGCACATGATGGGCTATTTTAAGGAGCAGCTATCGACAGGTGAAAAACAGGAATTATTAGAGGTGATTGAAAACTACCGGCAGGAATATATTCCATTGATTGTCCCCATCACACTCATTCAACACTATGTCCGAAAATACGATCAACCCTACCTGAAACAGCAGGTCTATCTCAATCCCCACCCGTTGGAACTCCAACTCAGAAACCACGTCTGAGCAATTCCTCTCTCTTAAAAATCTATCTATCCAGCGGACTTCGCACTCCGAGGACATTTTGGGAAGCCACATGGGTATAGATCATCGTGGTCTGAAGATTCCGGTGACCGAGAAGTTCCTGAATGGTTCGGATGTCATATCCGTTTTCAAGAAGATGCGTTGCAAAACTGTGTCTTAAAGTGTGCACCGAGGCTTGTTTTGTAATTCCTGCCTTGCCCGACAGCAACCTTACTAAGGAGTCCATAATTGACAAGACATATTCTGTCGTTTGGTTAGCCATCGGCGTTCACTCTGAGCCTGTCGAAGGGTGGGTCCTCCAGCCATTCATGCTTCGATCTCGCGGTTCGCGGGACACGAACGGCTGGGGTTCAGTCTCGGTGTCTATACAATTATGGACTGATTAGTAAATGCCTTCTGGAGGGGTTCCAAACAGGTATTTGAAAATCTTGACAAGCCTATCCCTTTTTGGTAGTGTTCTCGAATAGTAAGAAAACTGGGGAGGATGCTCCGAGAAGCCTGCAACCATTACCCATTACCTTCCTTAAATATCCGCCGGGCTCTTTACAGAAAGGCCCGGCCTGTTCAGTACGTGGGTGTAGATCATGGTGGTGACGACATTGGCATGTCCCAACAGTTCTTGCACCGTTCGGATGTCATAACGCGCTTCAAGAAGATGGGTGGTCCCGCTTTTAGCGGGATAAACTCCGGAATGGCGCAAAGTATGGCAACTGACCTTCTTGGTAATCGCCGCCAGCGCATTAAGGGCCTGATTCTGGGTACTCGCCGTTACCTGCCGTTCCACCGCAAGATAATCGAGGTAGGTCTTCACCGCGGTGGGAGCGTCAAGCTCCCTTGGATTGGCATAATCATGAAAGGCAATGAATCGCTTCACCCAGTCAAGGTAGGAGGTCTCGGTGCGATACGAAAAATGCCGGGTGCGGATCTCGGTCTTAACTGCTTCCACCAATTCAGGAAATTGCCGTTCCACCTCGCCTGGAATCACCCGGTCCCGAAACCCGTCCGTTTTGGCTTTTGCCTCTTGAGCAGGATGTTTTCCAGTAGGCCCCACGGCGGCTTGTCTCTCAGGGGCATAATGAGGCAGAAAGATCTCGTACAGTATCCTCAGCGCATGTTCGGCCTGCCGGACCTGCCAGTCTGCGATGCCCTGACGCTTCCCCAGGTCGGCCAGAAAGGCTTCAATATCCTTTCTGGACCTATCTCTCAAAGCTTTTTCAGGCAGAAAATTAGCAAAGTCTCTCGCCCAGCTCACATAAAATGGGGAACGGTCGGGTCGAACCCTGTTTTCCTCCACGCACGCCCGGTAGGCTTCCCAAAAAGAGTCGCGCCCTCTGATATTGGGAATACCCATGATTTTCACCCAGGAAGTCCTTTTTATTTTAAGGGGTTAAGCAAAGATCAGGTATTGCATGCTATGCAGAATTATCATATCACAATATAATAATTTTGTCTAATATCCGTTGAGCGGCGCGTAAACGCGCCGCTCAACGGCGAGCTGCTACGCCAGCGTCTTGTCAGGCGGCGCAAAAATGCGCGCCGCCCAACAATCCGCTGGAGCCTCGCGCCGCCTCGCCGTCTGACTCCGTCATCCGGCAACCGGCACCGCGAGGCTCAGCTCGCCGTTAGATGAGTACAATAAAAGATAAGGGAAAAGGAGGCGAGCGGTGTTATTCAAAAAATGCACAGGATGCAAACGTGAATTTTCAAAAGAAGAATTAGAAGAGATCCAGTCAAAACTAAAAACATCAAAAGAAAAACTGCTGAAGAACGCCTGTCCGGACTGCCGAAAGCCTTTAAAAGAATATGATGAAAGTAGATTTCAGAAAAAATGGTATGGATATTTAAATAATGATAAAAGGATGATCGAGCATTTGGTTCTGGTCGAATTTAATTATTATGATGATGATTCTTTTGAAGTAAAAGCCCCTCTCCTAAATTTAGCATTTGAAACCAAAGACTTTTCCGAAGCGATAAATATTCCCGAAGAAAATATTTCGATCTACCTAAAAGAAAAATATGAAAAAGCATACGATAGTGAGCATAAAATTTTGACGCAAGCATTCATAAAGGAAACTATCTCTGAAAAGCAAAATGTTACGACTTGGTGGTAATTAAAAAGGCGGACGTTAAGGGGGAGGGCAATGGAATTCGTGGCTCTGGACTTCGAGACTGCAAATGCAGATATGTCCTCAATCTGCCAGCTTGGACTTGTGCTCTTCAAGGATGGTTCGCTTCAGGAAGAATGGAAGACTTATGTTGATCCAGAGGACTTCTTTGATGAGATCAATGTTTCGATCCACGGAATTGATGAAACCACAGTAAAGGGTGCTCCGAAACTTCGGGATATCGCAAATCGTATATGCAGCTACCTGGATGGTCGAATTGCCGTTTGCCATACCCACTTTGACCGAGTGGCAATTCATCAAGCCTGTGTAAAGTCTAACTTGCGTGTGCCAACATGTACTTGGCTCGACTCTGCGCGCGTGACCAGAAGAACATGGGATCAGTTCGCATACAGAGGGTATGGTCTTGGAAATGTGTGCGCTATTTTAGGATATCAATTTGTACAACATGATGCCCTTGAGGATGCAAAGGCTGCAGCACACATTCTTCTTGCTGCTATTGAAAAGACAGGGATGGACTTGCAGGAATGGCTGCAGCGCGTCGAACAACCTATCGGTTTCCCAGATCATTCCTATAAGATTTCCAAAGACGGCAATCCAGAGGGTGCTTTTTACGGAGAATTGCTGGTTTTCACAGGAGCCCTTCAAATATCACGACGGATGGCTGCTGACATGGCTGCAAATATCGGTTGCACGGTTGTTGACGGGGTAAATAAGAAGACTACAATTCTTGTCGTAGGAGATCAAGACGTTAAGAAGCTTGCGGGCCATGAAAAAAGCTCGAAACACAGAAAAGCTGAGAAGCTAATAGCGGAGGGGTGCCCAATAAGGATTCTTCGGGAGAGCGACTTCAAAGAATTGGTATTATTAGCAGAAAGAAAATAAGGTCATCTAACCATCCAATCCACCGGTCACTCGTTCCTCGTGCCGGTGATCATTACGTTAGATTCAGGAGAAGACAAATCAAGGAATCAACATAATGGATAAACAACAACTCCAATACCTGGTTAACAACAAGGTGACACCATATATCCCGGAACAAGCGTGGGATAGTACTGTTGCAATTGTTATCGCCCATAACCATAATGTTTACCAATTCGGAAGCGGTATTCTCTTTCGTATTGCCGACGAATCATTTGTAGTCACAGCTGGCCATGTTATTAAGGAGGCTCACAAGTACAATAAAACTCTTGGCATTACATCAGCAAACGAATCTTTTGTTGCGGTGCCTGGTGAATGGATATGCTCTTCTGAAGGCCAATACGGTACGGACAATGATCCCTTTGACGTCGCCATTTACAATCTTCCGCAACATGCTGTTCAAAAGCTTGATGGGAAGAGGTTGCTATATCTCAATGATATTGATTTTGGTTTACAGTCGGGAACTGGTGTCTATACCTTATTCGGATATCCAGGAATCTGCTCCAAGCTGAGCACAAGCGGCTCAGAAAAACTACAATTAAAACCATTCCAGTACACGACTATCGCATTCAATCGAGACACAGGATCTTTCACGGAATATCAAGAGCGTTTTCATTTACTGCTTGAAGCACAGTTACAATATAGCTCAACAGAGAAGGGCACACAGGCTACATTCAAAGATTTAGAAGGTAATTCCGCACCATTTCCACGAGGACTCGGTGGCATTAGTGGTTGCAGTGTCTGGCGAATCGGAGACTTAGATGTCCCGATTGACGATTGGGGCCAAAAGCAACCAAAAATTGTCGCCGTCCAGACAGGTGTATATCATACAAACCAAGCGATCAAAGCAACAAGATGGATAGCAGTAAGTACTTTAATACATGGGGCATTCCCGAAACTCCGCCCAGCAATGGATTTATGGTGGCCACATTAAGACAATCTAACAACCGGGTGCAGTGGATCGCCGAAAAAGCCGCTTCCCACTGACCCAGGCGTTATGCAATGGAATACAATCTAAATGAGAGGAGTAGTCGGTGCAGGAACGCCACATTGTATTTATGGACGTTCTCGGTATCCGTCGTGCCTTGGCGACTGGCAATGCACCATCAGCTGAGAGAAAGCTGACAAGGCTAGCAGAGATCGTCGAAAATGTCATCCCCCTTTATCCTGGTGTCTGTGGTCATGGCGCCACGGATTTCTTTCTCCTCTGGTCGTCAAGGCCTGAGACCGGATGGAACACAGCCCTTGCGGCCCGACAAATTTTCCAATCTTATTTCGATCTCAATGAAGTAGAACACTCAAAGGACATCGATATGGCCTATCTTCTGAGAGCTGGGCTAGCGTATGGGGAAGTCAGGGAGCTCTCAAAAACGGCTGATCGTATTTCATATTCGCTGCTGCTAGGCGGAGGGCTTGCTGCTGCTTACGAAACGCAAGCTTCCAGAAAAGGAATGCGCCTGTTCCTTGCCCCGGGCGCCAGTCGTGCTTTTCAGCCAACCACTGCTGAAAAGAGACCGCTAGAAATGAATGTGAAAATCGATCGCTACCACAAGACTTCGGGGGAGCTGGATTATTCAGAGATCAGGTGGGTGGGATACGGAGAAGAGGTAGAACCTCGTGTTGCACGTGCGGCCAAACTTTTTAGGAATGCAGTGCGGTGCTTTCGGCGCAACGAGATACCAGAAGATGTCGTGCTACATTACCAGCAGACCTTGTGCGCAACGTTAGCTGGTTGCTCCTCCCCGGAATTATTGCTCACTTATTTGACGTATCGGCACGGACAGCGGCGCGCTTACGCGTTTCTTGGCGCAATTTGGGCTATAGCTTGGCTTCGGCTATTCAGACCCAAAAATGCTGAGTTCATTCAGCAGAACCGAGATTCCATTTACGAGAGGTTCCTCATAATGTCCGGCAGTCCAATCATAAGCGAGGTGTGTAGCGTACTTTCTCGTTACAATCGTTGGCGGCCGCTTATTCGCTTCCTTAGAAGCGGCAAGCTGCGGTTCGCTCCACGGGACCAAAGGGAATCTAAGAAATGATTTGCATAACCCGCGGGTGCAGCGGATTTGATATAGCTGTGCGCCTTCGCCTCGCGTCTGTCCCAAACCGCTGACCCTCACCGTTGAGCGGCGCGTAAACGCGCCGCTCAACGGCGAGCTGCTTCGCCAGCGTCTTGCCGGGCGGCGCGAAAATGCGCGCCGCCCAACAATCCGCTGGAGCCCTTAGCCGCCTAAGAACGGCAACAGGGCCGCCGTCTTAGTCGGCACGGGCTCAGCTCGCCGTTAGCTTTCATACTTAAGAAGAATATATGTTTGAAGTTAATTTCGAGATATTAAAAGAAAAGATTAAGTTGAAATTTTCCGTCCTTTGGCCGTCAACGAAATCAACACCGCCAACAGAAGCGAATATCTCGACCATATTTACTGAGATATATTCGGAAAAATATTTTTGCTATTCCGAAGTTCCAATTGTCAACGGAAGAATTGATTTAGTTCTGGTAGAGAAATCACAAAAAGAAATAGTCTACTGCGAATTCAAGTCAAGCAAACCAAACTCACTAAACGAGATAAAGGCTGATATTGATCGTCTTTGGGGCCTCTCAACAAAAAGCATGTATTATTATTTGGGAAATACTCCAACTGAACCGAGGAGAGTAATTTTTCAATGGAGCGAGAACCAAGATGAAATTGACAGAAATATTGAAATTCTCTCGAAGACATACCCACAAATAAGTTTCCAAAAGAACATAATTGACTGCGAAGGCGCTCCTTTATATTGCTTAATCTCCGTATGGTAGTATAAACGTATCAAGATGAAAGCTAACAAATCACTCCAGCGGATGGCTTACAGCCACCGCTGATTTCAATCGTTAAATGCATAATGAGAACCAATAAAACAGAAATAGAAAAACAAAAATTGGGTGGGGCAATGAGCGCGGGTCCAAGTACCGGCATAGAGATCACGGGCCGGGGCGTCAGGACAGAATCCTGTTTTCAGGAGCGCCTCATCTCATTGCGACATTGTCGCCACCCGTTGCTTCATGTAGAACACGAAGAATAGAACCCATTTAACAAGCGGCTGCACCTGATCGCCAATAAACACTGGCTCCCGGTGAGCCGCAGCGTTCGGTGGAATGGAAATGGAACTATTTATTATTATAATTGCTGTGGTGATTGTTTGTGCCTTTGCTTCAGCACTTCTTGGCAAAATCCCTTCTGTTCGGAAACAATATCGTGAGATGGGCGATCACGAACTCGTTGAAGCCAACGTCAGGGCCGGGTTTGTGCGACGGTCTCTTCTCGTGGGCGGCTTCCTTGTTCCCTTGCCCCTCATTTTTTTTGCTGCTCTTTTCGTAAGTGGGAATGAAGAAAAAAGACTCTTCACATGGTTGGCCATTGGATTAGGGTTGATATCCATTTGTGTTTCTTGGTTTTTTCGTGAGATCTTTCAGATTACCAAAGTGGAAATTGACTTTAGACAGTTTCAATACAAGAAGGACAGAACCACCGAACAACCGGCTCCAGGCGACGCGCAAAAGCCTCGCGCCTGAGCCGCAGCGTTCGGCAACAAGTCATAAGGATACAAGATCATGGCCACTCTTACGCTTCAGGGAACGCTGAAAAATGCTTTTGCTGAAGAGTTCTCCAATACCATTATCCAATACGCTTCGGGATCGGCCCTCTTCTGCGATACGTTGTTGCAGATCATCGATTCCGATATCCATGCTGTGAACCTCACTAAATTCCTTAACAACAGCGTCTTGAACTGTTGCAAAAGCGCAGACGTTCAAGATTTCCTGGTGACATGCATCGCCAACATAATGGATTTAGGTGGCGTCGAAAGTGCATGGTTTCAATACTATTTGCCTCGGGTATATGTATTCTTCCACACCACGACCTTCTCTGGTAAACGACTCGATCGCGATTCCTTATCTCTTCTCTTTGACCATCTTAACAATTCCGGGAGGATCGAAAGGTCGTTGCTCAACAGATCGGTCTCTGAGGGCGACAAGCAGCTCACACTCTTTTCCAGGAAGTGCAAGGACGATGACTGGTATTACGATATCAATGACGTCCTTGATACGGTCGAAGCGCACATAACCAGGAAAACCAAACAAAACACCATTTCGCTGTTCATGACAATCGTGAAAGCCATTGCGCCGAAATTCATCGATGACCTTAGATCAAATTTCGGTAGAAGAATGAGCCTATCCTTCATGTTGGGGATGAACCGCTTAATGTGACTAAGCCGAACAAAGGGCTCCAGCGGATTTGCTAAACGCTTCGCGTTCCGCAAACGCGCTGAGCCCCGGCGTTAGACATACACGTTTAGAAAAACAGAAAGGAGGATTACTTATGGGTATATATGTCTTGATTCATGGTGCGTGGCATGGAGGCTGGTGTTGGGATAAGGTTGTGCCCCTTTTAGAAAAAGAAGGTCATAAAGTGGAGGCTCCGGACCTACCCGGTCACGGGAGTGATAAAACACCTATCCCTGAAATTTCTTTACAGGCTTATGCTGAGCGTGTCTGTCAGATTCTAGATGCGCAGTCTGAGCCAGTGATTCTCGTCGGTCACAGTATGGGTGGTGTCGTCATCACACAGACTGCCGAATATCGACCAGAGAAGATTAAAAAGTTAGTCTATCTTACGGCTTTCTTATTACAAAACGGTGAGTTTCTACTACAGTATGGTGAACCGGATAAGGAGGCATTGGTTCTTCCGAATCTGATCATGGCCGAAGATCGAAGTTACGCTACAGTGAGAGAAGATGCCCTTAAGGAAGCTTTTTATGGGGATTGTTCTAATGAAGACGTCATGAGGGCTAAATCCCTATTGGTTCCTCAGTCGGCCGCTCCCTTAGCGACTCCTGTCAGTACGACTGCAGATAATTTTGGCCGGATACCCAGGGTTTATATATCCTGTCTGCGTGACAGGGCCATTAGTCCCTTAATTCAGGAGAAAATGTACAGCAATTTGCCGTGTGAAAAGGTTATCAAGATGGACACCAGTCATTCGCCCTTTTTTTCAGCTCCTGAGGAGCTTGCGGGTCATTTGCTATCACTTTAATTTTTGGACTGAGGAGGTTTCATTTACGTCCAATTAGGAAGAAGTTCAAGAGTATAGATAGAGGACCGAAAGTCTAACCATGGGATTAACTCGGGCTGGTAAAAGCCCGATGGCTTTTCCCAGCCGGTTATCCCTGACGTTCGGCTAATAAAATATGAAAAAGATAAAAAGAGAAAAGTCTCTATACGACCAGGTAGCACGGTTCGCCGGTTCGTCATTTAACTGTTTCGCAGTGAAGCAGCAGGTAGGAACACGCCACGGCAGGATTGATGTTGTCGGACTCAGAGAAGTCCACAGCGACTACTTTTCTGCACCTGAGATAATTGGTATCGAAGTCAAAGAAGAGTACAGTACTTACCTCTCATCTCTTGGACAGGCTTTCGCTTACTCTGTCTATGCTCATCAATGCTACCTTGCGGTGAGGAAACGCCATTCAAACGCCTTCACACCAGATGAAAGGCGCCTTGCCGCTAAACTTGGAATCGGTCTCATAGAACTGAAGTCGAGATCCTGCACTCTTGTTCAATCGTCCCGCCTATTTGAACCTGAGCCTCGATATGTGGCCCATCTCCTGCGGAAAATGGGATATTTCCAGTGTGCCCTGTGCGGTGGCACCTATAGACATGAGGATATTACTTATGCGAGCAACTTTGCAATTGATCTGACCGACAATCCGAAATATAAAGGCAATCTGAGAAAAGCTATCGCCAAAAGGAGAAATCTTAACTTCTACCTTTTTCAGCTCTATAACGAACGAAAGGCCGAAGACCGATACTACGTGTACGATCGACGATTTATGTGTAAAGATTGTGTTTCATTGTTTGCCTCTCTGACTGGAAAAGAAAAGTAAATATTTGCCGAACAAATCAATCAAGGCGACGGGGAATAGCCCCGTCGCCTTTTAGCGGAGGTCAGTGCCCCCGCGCCTTATTTCTATCGTTAGGTCAAAAATCGAGAAATGTTATGAACACATATCGTGAGATTCAGAACAACATTCACAAGAAGTATGGTCGTACTGTGAAGACATGCTGGATTGCTCATGTTAAAGAACTCAATGGCTTAAATCCACGAATAGCACAAAATCGGAACTCATCATTAAAACGGAAATATCCATGCCCGAAAGATATACAGCCACTTATCGAAGAATCTATGAGACAGCTTGGTTTGCTAAAATGAGTAAAAATACATTCGTTAGAGACAAGATCATTAATGATTTTTCCGAATGGGCAGCTTTTTCTGCTACTCGTTCAGGATGTCCTATCAAATCCCGTAATGATATTTATCCACTTATTCGTATGCCGAAGTATCATTCATTATTTACCGGTAATGAAATATCTGCTGAAGAATTTGATGATTGGCATAAAGAATCTTCGCTCTCTATATGTAAAAGTAAGCCTGTTATGCCAATAGGTTGGGCAACTAAATTGATAAATATATATCTTAAGGCAATGGTTTATCTAACTGGACTGGGAAGACCGGGTCTAGTAAAATACATACACCCACCAATTGACAATGGTTTATGGGCAGGAATCTTTACAGAGTATGGACATAGACCTGAAATTATTTCAAAAACGCATTTTGTTAATCGAATTAAAGACATAAATACCTATGAAAAATACATGACCATTATTCATGGGTGTATTTTAATAGCTAAAGACCGCAATTGTCATCTTATTGAAGTTGAGGAACTTTGGCAAGGAACAAAAATATAAAAGACCTAACAATAAATTCCAGCCTGATGCGACCCGCCGTTTTGCGTCAGTCAGCATAAGCTACTTGAAATCAGCCTATTTTGTTTTCAACATATGTATCGCGGGTCGCACAGCTGAATTTGTAGTTATCTATCTAAAGAGGACCCATGATTTTTAATACGAGACAATCAATCTTTCCGGTGATTTTAATGGATTTCGAAAGAGATGGAGAATTCAAAGTCGATAAGATCCGAGGTGGCAAGTTTCTCGGAACTGTCGAGGATCATGTTAATTCCCCAGTTTAGGGGGGAATAGGATCATCGTAATTCCCCACCCCCGGATCATGATAATTCCCCACCTGCTGATGAGTAG